>DATMGW010000577.1:0-3947 GCA_035555295.1 Caldimonas sp. | reverse complement strand
GCGCCGATCAGCGGGTCGGATCGGAGCCGCGCCAGCGCGCCAGTCTCGGCCGGCGCACCGCGCCAGGTCGGATGGCGGGCGAACCCCGGGTCCGCGTCGCAGGCGTTCCACAGCTCCTGCATCGAGGCCGCTCGATCAAGGTCGTCGAGCAAAGGGACTTGCGGCGCCGCAGTGTCGCCGCCCGCGCTGGCCGCGACGTCGTCGTCGCGCACGCGACGGATGAAGCGCGCGCTGGCGGTTGCCCCGGCGTCGATCCAGCGGTCGAGTTCGGACAGCGAGCGCAGCGCCAGCCACTCTTCGGCGCCGACCCCGAGCGCCGCGACCGCGATGAAGTTCTCGGCCGTGCCGTCGTTCGTGCCGGGGTGGAAGGACAGCGATGCGCGCGCCGCCGCGACAGCGTCTGCGCCGGGCCGCTCGTCGATCCGCAGCGGCCAGTCGAGCAGAGTGCGCCAGGCGCATTCCCGCACGATCTCGGCCGCTACCGCGGCGCTGCAACGCTCCAGCGCCTGGGACCCGGGCTTCGCGCCAGTCGCCGCCGCGCCGATGGCGAGCTCGCTCGCTGCGGCCTGCGAGCGATTGCAGATCGAGAACAGCAGCGGCACCGCAGCCCGGATCTCGTCGCTCGTGCGGCCTTGCAGCAAGGCGTGCGCGACGTCGGGCCGGGTCGACCCGATGCGTATCTGCTCGATCCGGCCGGCGCTGACCCGCAAGCCGACGCGAAGCTCGCCTTCAAGGTCCACGGTCGCCCCGGGGCGGCTTCGCGAACAGGAAGTCGCGCTTGCTGAGCACGCGGCCCCCGGCGGTCGGGGCCGCCGGGCCGCCGGCCGTGTCGTCGATTGCGCTTCGCCGCACCTGCACTTCGCCCGGCTCGCGATGGGCGACGTCGAACAGTGCTTCGAGCGCGGCCGTGGCCGTGTCGCGCGCGCCCTGCTGATTCGCGAATTCGAACATCGGCGAGAACAGCGAACACGCCAGGTAGTCGCCGAGCACAGGGTCGCGAGCGCCGATGAATTCGAAGACGCCAGCAGGAAAGACGTAGTGTCGGCTTTCGCCTTGACCGATCGGCTGCCATCTCGCGAGCACGCGCGGCAGCAGCACCAGATTCATGAACCAGGGCGTGACGAGGATACCCAGCCAGTGGTCGCTCCAGGGACGCAGGCCGATCGCCTCGACCGCCAGCGCCGGGTTGAGCATCGGCACGTCCTGCATCTGCCGCTGCAGGATGGAGCGAAACCTGTTTTCCAGGATGTCGGCCGGTGACGGCCGATCGACAGGCAGGAGGCCGGGGTCAATCATCGAGCACCAGAAAGTGCTGCTTCTCGCACGAGCAGTTCGGGCAGCTCCAGTGCGCCGGCAGGTCGGCGAACGGCGTGCCGGGCGGAATCTGCCAGACGTCGTCGCCCCGGGCCGGGTCGTAGACGGTCCAGCAGATCCTGCACTCCAATCGGGTCGTCGGACCGATCGCCGCTTGCCGGCCGGCCGTTTCGCTCGGGTCACCCATCCGCTCAGGCTACGCCGAGCGATTCACCCATCCATTGCGCCAGATCAGCCAAGCGCTCTCTCGTTTCGACCAGGTCTTCGCGCGCGGCGAGCGCCGCCTCGGGAATCTCGATGACCTCGATCGTGTTCAGGATCAGCGTCTGCATGTTGTTGAAGTACTGCACGCGCCAGACGTTGCGCGCCGCCGTGCTGCTGATGCGGCAATTGCCGAAGCCGCGCGACAGGACGACGACCGAGCCGCCGTCAAGCACCCGGTCGAGGTGGCTCGCGTCTTCGGGCGACAGCGGCAGCAGCGTCAGGTTGATCACGTGCGCCGGCGTGTCGGGGCCGCTTCGGTCCATCGCTTCCTGCAGCTCGTGGATCAGCGCCGGCACGTTCATCGCGCCGGCCGGCAGCTCGAGCGCGCGCAGTCGCGGCTCGGAGCGTTCGCGGGCGATGCCGGTCAGCACCGGCGGAATCGGTGCGGCGAGCAGGTAGTCGTGCAGCAGGGCGCCGCCGGCGTCGAAGTGCTGCTCGCGCCAGACCCCGGCGAACACCGTCTCCTGGATGCGGATCTCGTGGCCCGCGTCGACGATGGCGGCCACTTCTCCTTCGCCGAGCGTTTCGTTGAGCACGCGCAGCGAGTCGGCGGGCAGGCCCTTCAGGTCGAGCGCCGGCAACTCGGCGTCGCCGACGAGCCAGCGATCGAGATGCGACAGGAAGAGCTCGAGGACGTCGCGCGCGCCGGCGACGTCGTTGCCGGCGCCCGGCTCGGGCAGGCTCGGCATCGCGAAGGTCGTCATCTCGCGCGGCATCGGCATGTACTCGATCGACTCGTCGGACGGGGCGCTCACGCTGCGGATCGGGATCGTCACGGCTCGCATGGCTGCACTCCTTCGTCTCAGTGGCACAGCGGCGACACCGCCGGCCCGGCGACGGTGACCGGGATTCCGACCGTCGGTGGCCGGCTCGGCGCTGCCGCCAGCAGGCGGTCGAGCTCGGCGATGTACTCGTCCCAGTCGCGGATGCCGTCGACGGCGCCGAGGTAGCGGCCATCGCGCAGCATCACGAAGGCCGGCCAGCGGGCGAAGCCGTAGCGCGAGGCCAGGGCGCGCGACGCCGCGGGCGGCAACAGTGCCACCCGGAAGCGGCCGGCGCGGCAGGCCTGCAGTTCGGGAACGATCACTGCCAGATCGAGCGTCTCCTTGTAGCGCTCGGGATCCTCGGCGAACACGACCATCGCGGCGCCGGGCTGACCCGCCCAGGCGTCGAATGAATCGACGTCGAGAATTGCCGCGCCGGTGTCCCGGACCAGGCGCACGAGCAGCGGATGCAGGGTGCCCGGATCGGCGCGCGCGACGAGCGATGCATTCATCAAAGCCCCTTTCGCAGATGGGCAGGCAATTGGGGTTCGCGGCCGACCAGGTCGGCGAAGAAGTCGTCGACGCAGGCGTCGCCGCCGAGCACCGCGGCCAATGCGCGCCGCCCATTGCGCGCCTGAGCTGCTTCGGTATCGCTCAGGACCTGGCGCGCCGCGCCGTGAAAGCCGAGGACCCAGGTGCCGACCGGTTGCTCTCCGACGAGCATCATGTCGAGGCGCTCGCGCTCGTCGTCGGCCTCGCACCAGGCGAAGCTTCCTTCAGCCTCGACCACCTGCAGGGGCATGCCGATGCACATCAACCGCCCTCCCCGTCGCGCATCACCGGAAGGAAGCGTGCGTCGCCGATCCGGCAGGCCTCTCTCGCCGACGGGCGCCCCGCTTCGTAGGCGTGGAGCGCAAGCGCATCGGCGCCGAGCGGCTCGTCGGGCGGCTCGGTACGCTGCAGCGCCTCGATTCCCCAGCTGGCCAACTCGGCCACGGCGAGCTCTACCGCCTCGTCGAGGCGGGCGCGGACCCGCGGGCTGAGGCTGCCGCCGAGATCGTCGAGCACTTCGGGCTGCACGCCGATCAGGGTGATCCTTTGCGGGAAGCGACCGGCCACGCGGGCGAGCGACAACAGTTCCTGGAAAGTCGCCTGATGCAGGCTCATCGCCCGGTCGGCCCAGACCGGAACCTCGTCGTCGCGAAACAGCCGCAATGTGCCCGGCGCAAGCTGGTAGTCGATCGCGTCGAGCACGAGCACGCGGTCGGCCGAGCAGACGTGGTCGAGCAGGTAAACGCCCTGCGTACCGCCATCGATCAGCGACACGTTCGCCGGCATCGCGTAGCGCTGGTGCAGCGCCTCGACGGCCCGGACTCCGAAGCCTTCGTCGGCCCAGAGCACGTTGCCGATGCCGAGCACGAGCACATCGGGTCGAAGCTCCGGCGTGGCGGGCTCCCCGCGGGCGGGCACGGCGCTCACCGCTTGGCCACCCGCCAGCCGTTGACCATCGTGCTGACGACGGTCTCGTCGGAGCAGATGTCCTCGCGCACGACCATGTAGAGGTGTATCAGAGTGAAGGCGATCAGGTACCACATGCCCAGGTGG
>DATMGW010000576.1:0-15749 GCA_035555295.1 Caldimonas sp. | reverse complement strand
CGCGAAGGAGAGAAGATGCTGCAGCCGGCAAAGAAGGCACCGGCGAAGAAGGCGGCGGTGAAGAAGGCCCGGACGAAGAAAGCGTCAGCCCGCCGGTCCACCGCCTGAGGACCCCGGCCGCGCGAGGGGCCGGTCGCTTGCTTGTCTGCTACCCGGCGGAGCGTTTCGAGCGAGAAGCTGAAGACGGAAAAGCCGGAGGATCGGCTGGTGCGAATGCGAAGGGATGGAAAGCCACTGGCCCGGCCATCCGTGCGCTATCGTCGCGGCGAAACTGCCGAGCCGATCCATGCCGATCAAACGTCCCAAAGGTCCGCCCGGTCGTCTGGCGGTCCTCCAGCATGCATCGAAGGTCCTCGAGCGGAACGCCTTGGGCGATCCCTCGGTGCGACCTCTGCATGTCTGGCTGCCGCCGCAGTACGACGCTGAAGAGTTCGCGGATCGACGCTTCCCGGTCCTCTTCGACCTGGTGGGTTTCATGGGCAGCGGGCCCAGCCACACGAACTGGAAGAACTTCGGCGAAAACGTTCCCGAGCGAGCTGCGCGGCTCATCCATCAGAAGAAGATGGAGCCGGTGATCATCGTCTTCCCGGACTGCTTCACGGCCCTGGGCGGCAACCAGTACATCAACAGCTCTGCCATCGGCAACTACGCCGACTACCTCACGCAGGAGCTCATTCCCTGCGTCGACGCCAACTTCCGCACCCTGGCCTCGCGCGAGCACCGGGGCTGCTTCGGCAAGAGCTCGGGCGGCTACGGAGCGATCGTGCATGGGATGAAGTACGCCGAGTACTGGGGAGGGATTGCCGATCATTCGGGCGACGCCTACTTCGACTTCGTCTATGGCAGCGACTGGCCGAACACGCTGAACGCTCTGGCGAAGTTCGCAAAGCCGAAACGGAAGGAAGGCCCGCTCGACGTGCAAGCCCTCGAGAAGGGCGCCGCCGAAGGCAACGACGATGGCCGCGTCGCTGCCTTCCTGCAGGCCCTGCGGAGGAAGAAGAAGCTCGCTCCCACCGACGGCCACGCCGTGATGATGCTGTGCATGGCGGCGAGCTACGACCCCGACCCGGCGGCACCGAACGGATTTCGTCTGCCCTTCAACCTGGAAACCGGAGAGCGCATCGAGGCGCGCTGGAAGGCGTGGCTCACCCACGACCCGATCCACATGGTCAAGCGCCACGCGAAGGCACTGCGCTCCTTGCGCGGCATCTACATCGACTGCGGCTGGGCCGACCAGTATCACATCCACTACGGAGCGCGCATCCTGTCCAAGCGCCTCGCCGAGCTCCGCATCGAGCATGCGTACGAGGAGTTCGACGACAACCACTCCGACATCGACTACCGCATGGACGTCAGCCTGCCCTTTCTGGCACGAGCGCTCGGCGCCACCGCGAACGCACGCCGCGCGCCGGGGCAACGTCCGTAGACCTTCTGACGGCGAATCGGCGGGGCGCACGACGATGCGATTCGTAGGCGCCGACGAGATCCGCGGCCTGCTGACCTTCCCGCTGCTCGTTGCCGCGCTGGAGGCCGCCCATCGCCGGCCGAAGATGGAAGTCCAGGACGCCATGCTCGGCAGCGAGAAGGCGCTGTATTTCGTGCGCCACGCCGTCGATAGCGGCAGGTACATGGCGAGCAAGCTGATCACGAGCTTTCCCGGCAATCTCGACGGCGCCAGCTTGCCTGCGGTGCAAGCCGTCTGCGTCCTGTTCGACGGGACGAACGGGCGGCCGCTCGCCGTCATCGACGGCACCGAGCTCACCTACTGGCGAACCGCCGCGGATTCCGCGCTCGGTGCGAAGATCCTTGCGCCGCCCGAGCCCGCGACGCTCCTGGTCGTCGGTGCCGGAGAGATGTCGGCCCGGCTGGTCCACGCGCACCGCGCGGTCAGGCCCACGCTTGGCCGCGTGCTCGTCTGGAACCGCACCCCCGAGCGCGCCGCGCAGGTGGCGGCTCGATTGAGCGCAGAAGGAATCGAGTCCCGAGCGGTCGACGATCTCGCCGCGGCGACCCGCACGGCCGACATCGTCAGCACCTGCACGCGGTCGCACGATCCTCTGGTGCGCGGCGCCGACCTGAAGCCGGGAGCGCACCTCGACCTCGTCGGCGGGTACACGCCCGGCCACCGTGAAGCCGACGACGAGGCGGCGCGCCGATCGCTGGTCTACGTCGATCGGCGCGAGTCCGCCTTCGACGGCGTGGGCGACATCCTGCAGCCGATCGCCAGTGGCGCGATCCGGGAGGCAGACGTGCTCGGCGACCTGTACGACCTCGTCGGCGGCGCCGTCGCCGGACGCAGCAGGGCTTCGGACATTACCTTCTTCAAGAACGCAGGCGGCGGACACCTGGACCTGATGACCGCCGAGCTGATTTTCCAGCGACTCGTCTGACGCGCGGCATCGAGCGGATCGAGACCGGCGCGGCGCTATGCGCTTCGAGCTCCCGTCGCTGCCGGGCCTATGGCCGGGCCCACGCCGCCACCGGGTTGCCAGCCCGGTTGCGCCGGATCGGCGGCTTCCGCTTCGTCGTCGCGCGCGAGGACCTGCTCCAGATGCGCGATGAGGGCGTCGACCTGATCGAGAAAATTGTCGCGTCCGGCGTACGGGAATCCCGTCACCAGTTCCGACGCGTGCTGGTCGAGTTCGTGCTCGCCCGACAGGCGCGCCCAGCGTCGAACTTCGAAGCAAGAGAGCAAGGCCAAGCGCCCCAGGTCACCGGTCCTGCGCGCATGCCAAAGATCTCCCAGAAGATCCTCGAGACCGAGTCGCCAAGGGCGGAAAAGTGGTTTCATGGTGCAGTGCAGCATAACGCTCGGAATGGGTCGCGGGTTGACGCCGGTCAAGAAATTCGCGGACCGGGGGGTGGGCCTTCCCCGGATGGCGCTGCGAGCCCTAGCCGCGCAGCGAACCTCGAAGAAGCGCAGCGGCGAGCGGCTGGAATCGGCCCGCAGCGCGGCCGCCGGTGCGGCCCGGTCGTCAGGCGCCGCGCCCGCGAGCCCGCTGCAGCAACGCAGCATCGAGCCTCGGGTGAGCGAGGTAGCGAGCGACGTAGCCGCGTTCGCTGCGCCCGCCCTTGGCGCGGATCAGGTCGACCAGGGCACGGCGTTCGTCGCTCCGCCACGCGCCGAGGTCGAGCAGCGTCAGGATCGGTGCGAGCCGCCGCCAGGCCTCGCGCTGCTCCGCCGAGAAGCCACGCAGCGACGAGAGCCCGCACTGGCGGAGCAACTCGGCGCTGGCTTCGTCGACGGCACGCTCCCGGTTCGATCCGGCCCGCGCCGACAAGGCGGCGCCGGCCTGCAAGCCGAGCTCCGCCAGCGGCATCAGCGGGTGCGGCTGCGTCGGGTCGAGATCGAAGAACATAGGCCGTTCGGCCAGCCGGCGCAGCATGGCCGGGCTCAGGCGATGACCGGGGCGACGCTGCGCGCGCTCGCGCGCGTCGCGCGCGAGCCGGAGCGTCGCCACCTCGCGCGGTGCAAAGCCGAGCCTGGCGTAGAACCACCAGGCGCCGGATTCGAGCGCTTCGACGTTGTCCATGCCGAGCTGGTACGGCTCGAAGCTGAACGACGTCGTTCCGAACAGGTGGCGCAGCGCGGCCAGCCAGCGCACGAAGGTGAACGCCGCTTCGCCGCCGCGAAAGGTGTCGAAGGTATTGAACGACAGCGCGGCGCTGCAGCCCACGAGGTCGGCTTGCCCGTAGCCGATCGGCACCCCGTTGCGCAGCGTCAGGCCGCCGTAGTACGAGGCGACGGCGTGACGCCGCTCCGGGACCACGCCGATCAACGCGTAGGCCAGACCGTCGCCGTCGTCGACGAGCCAGGCATCGCGCACGTCGGCGAACGAGAAAGCCTCGAGCGAGCGCGCGTGCGTGACCATCGCGCCGCGGGCCAGGTCGGCGATGGCCTCGCCGTCGCGTAGCGACATCCGGCGCAGCGACCGGGGCGCTCGTGCCAGCTCGGCGCGCACGTCGGGGCGCAAGCGCGAGGGTGGCTCGCTCCGGAACACGACGGGCGCCCCGGCGAAACAGGCTGCGGTCTGCGACGGCGTGTCGGGCCCGGACTCGAGGACAAAGCTCGCGTCCACCGCGTCCGAGTACGCCTCGCGGGTGAAGCCGTTGCCCGGCATCGCGGCGATTCGCCGCAGCAGGAACACAGCGTCGCTTTCGTCGCCGCCGCGCAGCCGGTCGAGCGCGGCATAGCCCGACAACTTCAGCTCGAGCAATGCCGAGGCTTCGGCCGGCGTCAGCAGCGGCGGCAGGGCGCGCGCGATGCGCGTCGCGGCGGCGCCGTCGTCGCGATCGAGGCGCAGCCGGTCCGGCCACCGTTGCGCCAGCCATTGCGCCTGCCCGGCGAAGAAGCGGTAGTAGATCGGCGTGCCTGCGATGCCGCTGTCGGCCAGCGCTGCGCGATGCGCGCGCAGATCGGCGCGACGGGCGAAGGCTTCGAGCAGCGCTTGCACCTGCGCCAGCACCGCGGCGTTATCCGGGTAGGCGCGGATGAAGCACAGCGCTTCGTGCAGGCGCTTCACGGCGCGCGCACTGCCCAGTCGCGCGCGTGCGAGCTGCTTCAGCAGGTCGAGCTTCGAGTCTGCGGCCCCGCCGTCGAACGCGAGGCGAAGGCGTTCCAGTGCGGCCAGCGGGCTCAAGGCGCCGGCAGGTAGCGCACGGCGAGCACGCCGTCGATCGCAACGAGGCCGGTCTGCACCTCGGCAAGCACGGGACTGTCGACGTCGACCAGGGTGTAGGCCATGTCGCCGCGCGACTTGTTGACCATGTTGTGGATGTTCAGTCCGGCCTGCGCCATCGCCGTGGAGATCTGACCCAGCATGTTGGGAACATTGGCGTTGGCGATCGCCACGCGGTAGGCCGATTCGCGCGCCATGCCGACGCTCGGAAAGTTCACGGCGTTGGTCAGGTTGCCGTGCTCGAGGTAGTCGCGCAGCTGGTCGACGACCATCACCGCGCAGTTCTCTTCGGCCTCGCGCGTCGAGGCGCCCAGGTGCGGCAAGGCGATCACTTTCGCGTGGCCATGGATTGCCGCGCCGGGGAAGTCGCAGACGTACTGGCCGAGGCGGTTCGCGGCGAGCGCATCGAGCACCGCGCTGTCGGCGACCACGCCCTCGCGGCTGAAGTTCAGCAGCACCGCGCCGGGCCGCATCAGGCCGATGTTGGCGTCGTTGACGAGGTGGTGCGTCGCCTCGACCAGCGGCACGTGCAGCGTGACGAACTGCGCCTGCTTGAGCACGTCGTTGACACTGGCAGCGCGCCGCACCTGCGAGGGCAGGCTCCAGGCGGCGTCGACGGTGATCTCGGGGTCGAAGCCGAGCACGTTCATTCCCAGCTTGATGGCGGCGTCGGCGACCAGGCAGCCGATCTTGCCCAGGCCGATGATTCCCAGCGTCTGGCCGTCGAGCTCGTAGCCGGCGAAGGCCTTCTTGCCCTCCTCCACCGTCTTGTCGAGGTCGGGGACCGCCGGATCGAGCGCGGCGACGAAGCGCAGCGCCGGCGCGATCTGGCGCGCCGCCATCAGCATGCCGGCGAGGACGAGCTCCTTCACCGCGTTGGCGTTGGCTCCCGGAGCGTTGAACACCGGGACGCCGCGCCGGCTCATCGCCTCGACCGGGATGTTGTTCGTGCCGGCGCCGGCGCGACCGATCGCGCGCACGCTCGCGGGGATGGTCATGGCGTGCAGGTCGGCCGAGCGGACCAGGATGGCGGCCGGGTCGTGCACGTCCTTGCCGACGCGATAGGTCTCGGCAGGCAGGCGCGACAGGCCCGACGTCGAGATCTGGTTGATCACCAGCACGCCGAGCCGCTCAGACATGCTGCGCCTCGAATTCCTTCATGTACGCGACCAGCGCCTGCACGCCCTCGATCGGCATCGCGTTGTAGATCGAGGCGCGCATCCCGCCGACCGAGCGATGCCCCTTCAGCTGCGCCATTCCGCGCACCTGCGCACCCTTCAGGAAGGCGTCGTCGAGCGCCTCGTCCTTCAGCCTGAAGGGCACGTTCATCAGCGAGCGGTCGGCGCGTGCCACCGGGTTGCTGTACAGCGTGCTCTGTTCGAGGTAGTCGTACAGGATCGCCGCCTTGGCGCGGTTGTGCTCGGCCATCGCGTCCAGCCCGCCGCGCGCCTTGATCCAGCGGAACACCAGCCCCGCGATGTAGATCGCGTAGGTCGGCGGCGTGTTGAGCATCGAGTCGTTGTCGGCCTGCTGCTTGTAGTCGAAGGCCGACGGCGTGAACGAGTGCGCCTGGCCGATCAGGTCGTCGCGAACGATCACGATCGTCAGACCGGCCGGGCCGATGTTCTTCTGGGCGCCGGCGTAGATGAGGCCGTAGCGGGCCACGTCGACCGGGCGCGACAGGATGTTGCTCGACATGTCGGCAACGAGCGGCACCTCGCCGGTGTCGGGAGTAAAGTGATACTCGACGCCGCCGATCGTCTCGTTCGCGCAGATGTGCACGTAGGCGGCGCCCGGGTCGAGCTGCCAGCTCGCGCGCGGCGGCACGCACGTGAAGCGGCTGGCCTCGGCGCTGGCGGCGATGTTCACCTTGGCGTAGCGCTTCGCCTCGGCGATCGACTTCTTCGACCACTCGCCCGTGTGGATGTAGTCGGCGCTGGCCTTGCCGCGCAGCAGGTTCATCGGAACGATGGCGTTTTCGCCGATCGCGCCGCCCTGCATGAAGAGCACCTTGTAGTTCTTCGGGACCGCCAGCAGCTCGCGCAGCAGCGACTCGGCCTCGGCGTGGATGGCGATGAATTCCTTGCCGCGATGGCTCATCTCCATCACGGACATGCCGCTGCCGTGCCAGTCGAGCATTTCGTCTGCGGCCTGGCGCAGCACGGATTCGGGCAGGACGGCCGGACCGGCGCTGAAGTTGATGACGCGAGACATGGCAATGAGCTCCGGGATTCAAGAGAGGACAAGAGATTCTGACCCTACACGCCGCGCTCGCGGTCCTCGGCGAGATGCTTTCACCATGGTTGCTGTCGCCGGAAGCGGGCGTCGTGGCCGTCCGGTTCACGCTCTTCGCCTTCGCGGTACCGGTCAAAGTCATCCGCGACCGTCGCGCCGGACGGCAGCGGCGCGGGCGGTCGACTCATGCGGTCCGAAACTCCAGGCCATCGAAGGTGCCCGAACGCCGCCATTCGTCGAGGTAGCGGAAGTACGCGTTGGCACCCGCCGGATAGCCGACATTGAGCTTTGCGTGGGGTCCGGGATCCTGCCCTTCGTTGTTGTAGTAGCCCGGGGTGCAGTCCGGGGAGCCGATCATCATTCCCGCGCCGGTGAGCAGCAGCGCGACCCAGGCGTCCTCCGCTTCCTTCGTGACTTCCACCTCTCGCGCGTGCGCGTCGAGCGCGCGGCGCACGGTCGCCGCGATGGTCTTGCCGGCTTCGGTGAGGTTGTGCGGCACGTTGGAGATGAGGTTGGCGCCTTGCGCGGGTTGCACGAGAAACGCGTTCGGGAAGCCGTGCACGTGGATACCGTGCTTCGTGCGCATGCCCTGCGCCCAATGCTCCGACAGCTTCAGTCCTCCGCGTCCGGTGAGGTCGAAGCCGGCGCGGCGCTCGTACTGCGTACCCACCTCGAACCCCGAGGCATAGATGATGCAATCGACGGGAAACTCCACGCCTGCCACCACGACACCCCGCTCGGTGATGCGCTCGACACCCTTGCCATCAGTGTCGACGAGCGTCGTGTTCGGCCTGTTGAAGGCCTGCAGGTACTCGTCGTGGAAGCACGGGCGCTTGCACAGTTGGCGATACCAGGCCTTCAGCTTGCGGGCGGCTTCGCGGTCTTTGACGATGGCGTCGACGCGGGCGCGGATCTCCCCCATCTTCTCGTAGTCCGAGTCTTCGAACGCCGCCAGCATGTTCTGCGGCGTCCTCTGCTCACGCGGCAGGTCCATGACCTTCGCGCGGATGCGACGCGACAGGTCGGTCCAGCCGTCTTGCACCAGATCTTCTTCTGCCGTTCCGCCCGCCTGGTTGGCGGTGAAGTTCTCGAGCCAGCGCTGCTGCCACCCTGGTGTCGCGATGCTCGCAAACCACTCGGGATCGATCGGTGCGTTGGCACGCACGTCAACCGAGGATGGCGTGCGTTGAAACACCCACAGCGCACCACAGTCGCGGGCCAGGTGCGGCACGCATTGCACCGCAGTGGCACCGGTACCGACGATGGCCACGCGCTTGTCTGCCAGTTTGGCCATCGGCGCGCCGGACGGATCTCCGCCCGTATAGCCATAGTCCCAGCGACTCGTGTGGAAGGAATGACCCTTGAACGACTCGATGCCGGGAATGCCGGGCAGCTTTGGAACGTGCAGCGGGCCTGTGCCCATGCCAACGAACTGCGCGGTGAACGCGTCGCCGCGCTGCGTCCGGATCAGCCACACCGAGCGCACGGCATCCCAGGAGATCCCCTTCACTTCCGTATGGAAGAGCGCCTGGTCGTACAGCGCGTACTGGCGGCCGATGCGCTGGCAGTGCGCGAGGATTTCCGGCCCACGGGCGTACTTCTCCGAAGGCATGTTCCCCGCCTCTTCGAGCAGCGGCATGTACACCATCGATGCGGTGTCGCACTGCGCGCCGGGGTAGCGGTTCCAATACCAGGTGCCGCCGAAATCGCCGCCCTTCTCGATGATGCGGACATCGCGGATACCGGCCTCGACCAGACGCGCACCGGTCACGAGCCCGGCGAAGCCGCCGCCGATGAACGCGAAGGTCACGTGATCGGTGCGCGGCGGGCGCGGACTGAACGGCGTGTAGGGGTCTTCGAGGTAGTGCGCCAACCGGCCCTCGAGCCGCAGGTACTGCTCGTTGCCGTCGGCACGCAAGCGCTTTTCGCGCTCCTCGCGATATTTGCGACGAAGTGCGGCCCTGTCGAGCGCGCCGCCGACCGTGGTTCCTGAGTTGTCGGGCAGCGTCATGCCAATCCCCGGAAATTTCGAGCAGAGGCCGCCGACATGGGCGTGCCTCCGAGGCCGCGAAGGATAGCGCGACCCCTTGCACTGCCGCGCTGCCGCCGGGCGAGATCCGCCACCCGCCATGGCGCGAGGCGGTGCCGCAGCGGGGCCCGATCCAGCAGTCGGCGTAGCATCCGCCCGTCGCTCGGTCAACGAATCACGGAATACGCCCGATGAGATTCGATGGAAGAACTGCAGTCGTCACGGGCGCGGCCTCGGGCATCGGCAAGGCGACCGCGCTGCGCCTGGCCTCCGAGGGGGCATGGGTGGTCGCAGCGGACATCGACGCTGTGGGCGGTGAGGCCTTGGCGCGACGGTCGGAAGGCCGCATCGCTTTCAAGCAGACCGATGTCTGCATGGACGACGAGATCCGGGCGCTGATGGACTTTGCGGCGCAGCGCACCGGCGGCATCGACATCCTCTTCAACAACGCAGGCGCAGGCGGCGCCCGGGAAAGAATCGACGAGATCGACGCCGCCGGCTGGGACCGCACGATGAACCTCCTGCTGCGCTCCGTGGCCATGGGGATCCGCCATGCGGTGCCGCACATGATCGCCCGCGGCGGCGGATCAATCGTCAACACGGCCAGCGTCGCTGCGCTGTCGGCGGGCATGGCGCCGACGGCCTATTCGGTGGCAAAAGCAGGTGTGCTGCACTTGTCAAAGCTGGCGGCTGCCGACCTCGCCAGACACCGCATCCGCGTGAATGCAATTTGTCCTGGATTCATCAAGACCAACATATTCACCACGTCGATGGAAGTTCCCAGCGCGCTGAAAGACCGCGCCAACGACATGATTGCCGGATTCGCCGAACAGGCCCAGCCGGTCGCCCGGGGCGGCAGGCCGGAAGACATCGCGGGCGCCGTGGCGTTCCTGGCCAGCGACGACGCCGGGTTCGTCACTGGCACCCATCTCCTGGTCGACGGCGGCATCCTGATCGGTCCACGTCAGAGCTGGGATCCTGCGGCCCCGCGGATGTCGGACGCGATCCGCAAGCTCGTCGATACTCCTGAGGTCTGAGGCCACTTCAGCCCGGTCATCGCGCGTTCGGGTCGGGAACGCCCCGGGGCGCCGACGAGCGGACAGTTTTGCGACACGTCGGAGGGATTCATCATGCACATGCGAAACAGCCACGAATTGCCGACGCATGCGGGTCGCTGGCTCGTCGCGCTGCTGGCTACGCTCTGCCTCTGCGGTGCGGCTGCCGCGCAAAAGCAGGGCGGCAGCATCACGGTCGGGCTCGAGCTGGACGTGGCGGGGTTCGATCCCTTGAAAGTGGGGGTCTACGACACGTCGGGCTTCATGGTTGCTGCGGCGTTGTTCGACACCCTGACGGGGCGCGACGCCGAGGGCAAGGCCACGCCGCGCCTGGCGCTGTCGTGGACCCACGCCGACGACTACAAGACCTGGACGTTCAAGCTGCGGCCGGGCGTGAAGTTCCACGACGGGACGCCATTCAACGCGCAGGCGGTGAAGTGGAACTTCGACCGCCAGAAGGATCCCGCCAACAAGTGCCGCTGTGCGTTCTACATCGCGTTCATCAACAGCGTCGAAGTCAGCGACGACCTGACCGTCGTCTACCACCTGAAGGACCCGGCGATGATGCTGCCCGAGCTGATGGCGCCGCCGAGCTCGAACAACGTGATGCAGTCGCCGGCGGCGGTCGCCGCCAAGGGCGACGACTACAACCGCAACCCGGTCGGCACCGGCCCCTTCGTGCTGAAGTCATGGAACGCCGGCGACCGCATCGTCGTCGAACGCAACCCAAACTACTGGAACGCCGGTCACCCGCATCTCGACCGCATCGTGTTCAAGCCGCTGCCGGACAGCCAGTCTCGCTTTGCGAGCCTGCAGTCGGGCGAGGCCGACATCGTCTGGGACGACGAATTCGACTACGACAACATCCTCAAGGCCAAGGCCGACAAGCGCCTCGCCGTGCACATGCACGTCGGCTCGGGCGCGCAGGTCTATGCCTTCAACACCAAGGTCGCGCCCTTCGACGACCTGCGGGTGCGCCAGGCCCTGGTGATGGCGTTGGATCGCAAGAAGATGTCGCAGGCGATCACCGGCGGGCTGGCCAGGCCGGCGGTCAATCCCTACGGCGACGGCTCGTGGGTGAAATGCAGCGACGACGGCGCGCTGCCCTATGACCCGGCCAAGGCGCGTGAGCTGCTCAAGGCCTACGGCAAGCCGGTGGCGTTCAAGGCCATCTTCACGGCGACTCCGCGCGGCCGCGCGATCGGCCAGGTGCTGCAGCAGTTCTGGAAGCAGGTCGGCGCGACGATGGAGATCGACCAGGTCGACCAGGCGTCGATCGTTCCGCGCGCATTCCAGCGCCAGTTCCAGCTCATCCCGTGGCGCATCATCGACCTCGCCGACCCGGACCCGCAGATGTTCGCCAATTTCCATACCGGCAGCCCGGTGGCACTGGCCGGCTACTCGAACCCCGAACTCGACCGGATGCTCGAGCGGGCACGCGTGACCGCCGACACGCGCAGCCGCACCGCCGACTACTGCGAGATCGGCCGCCTGATCAATCAGCAGGCGATCTGGTTCTGGACCTTCCAGAACACCTACTACGCGATCGCGAAGACAAGGGTCAAGGGCCTGCCGCCGATGTTCAGCGGCGTGATCGACGTCTCGGACACCTGGCTCGAGTAGGCGTCGGGCGGACGCGCCTCCCGGCCCGAGCGCCTGCCCTCCCGATGATCAAGCTCGTCGGTCATCGGCTGCTCTACCTGCTGCCGGTGCTCTTCGGGGTTGCGCTGCTGACGTTCCTGATCGCCTCGCTGCTGCCCGGCGACCTCGCCTATGTGCTGCTCGGCGACCAGGCCACGCCCGAGACGCTGGCCGCGCTGCAGCACGACCTGGGTCTGGACCGGCCGATCGTGCTGCGCTTCGCGCACTGGCTCGGGCATGTGCTCCAAGGCGACCTCGGCCGTTCGTTTCGCACCGGGCAGACGGTGGTTGCGGCCATCGCCGAGCGGCTTCCAGTGTCCATCGAGCTGATGCTGCTGGCGGAGGCAGGCGCGCTGGCGGTGGCGATCCCGCTGGCGATCGTGAGCGCGGTCAGGCAGGGCGGGCGCTTCGACCGCTTCATCACCGGTGCCGCGTTCGCCAGCCTGTCGGTGCCCGCCATCCTGTCGGCGATCGTCCTCATCTGGCTGGTGGCGGTGAAGCTCGAGTGGCTGCCCGCCACCGGCTACGTGCCGCTGGGTGAGGACGTGGGCGGCAACATCCGCAGCTTCATCCTGCCCGCGCTGACGCTAGCCTCGGGCGAGTGGCCGGTGCTGATGCGGGTGCTGCGCTCGGACATGATCTCGACGCTCAAGGAGGACTACATCACGATGGCGCGCGCCAAGGGCCTGAGGCCCTCGCGTATCCTGCTCGTGCACGCGCTCAAGCCCTCGTCGCTGACGCTCGTCACGGTCACCGGCATCAACATCGCGCGCCTGCTCGGCGGCGCGGTGATCGTCGAGTACATCTTTGCGCTACCCGGCATCGGGCGTCTGCTGATCGGCTCGATCTTCACGCGCGACCTGGTCCTGTTGCAGGGCGTCGTGCTGTTCGTCGGCACAGGATTCGTCCTCGTCAACCTCGCCGTGGACGTGCTGTACGCGGTGCTCGACCCGCGCATCCGCCATGGCCGCCGCTGAGCTGACGCCAGCGCTCGAGGCCGTGCCCGCCGTGCGCCGCGCTCGTCTCGGCATGGTCTTCTGGGGTGCCGTCATCTGGATCGCGATGCTCGTCGCCGCCGCCGCATTCGCGGACCTCCTGCCGCTGCCCAGCCCGACCGACATGGACATGCTCGAGCACCGCGCGGCCCCCACCATGGCGCACTGGCTGGGCACCGACAGCCTCGGCCGCGACGTCGCCGCGCGGCTGATATTCGGCGCTCGAACGTCGCTCACTGTGGGGCTGTGCGCACCGCTGATCGGCCTGGCCTTCGGCGGCGCCGCCGGCTTGCTGGCCGGCTACTTCCGCGGCCGCCTGGACACCTTCGTCAGCGGCGGCGTCGACGTGCTGCTCGCGTTTCCGCCCCTGGTGCTGGCGCTGGCGGTCACCGCCTTTCTTGGCCAATCGTTGCTGAACATGACGCTCATCCTGGGCTTCCTCGGCATTCCCGTGTTCACCCGCGTGGCTCGAAGCGCGACGCTCGCGCTGGCGCAGCGCGAGTTCGTCACCGCGGCGCGCGCGCTCGGCGCCACGCACACGCGGGTCCTGTTGCACGAGCTGCTGCCCAACGTCGCGCTGCCGCTTGCGGCCTTCCTGCTGGTCGCCGTGGCGGTCACGATCGTCGTCGAGAGCGCCTTGAGCTTTCTCGGCCTGGGCGTGCCCCCGCCGCAGCCGAGCTGGGGCAGCATGATCGGCGAGGGGCGCGAGAACCTGGACAGCGCGGCCTGGCTCGCCTTCACTCCCGCCGGGGTGATGTTTGTGACCGTGCTCGCCTTCAACCTGGTGGGCGACACCTTTCGCGCGGTCACCGACCCGCGCCGGAGCGCGTCCTGATGGGGCAGCCTCTCCTCTTGCTGGACGCGGTCGGCGTGCAGCTCGCCACGCCGCGCGGCCCGCTGCGCGCCGTCGACGAGGTCTCGCTGGCGCTGGAGCCAGGACGCACACTGGGAATCGTCGGCGAGTCAGGCAGCGGCAAGACGATGCTGTCGCGGGCGATCCTGCGTCTGCTGCCGCCCAACGCGACGCTCACGGGCAGTGTCCGCTTCGACGGTCGGGAGCTGACCGGCCTCGGACCCGAGCCGCTGCGCCGGCTCCGCGGTCGCTCGATCGCGGTCGTGTTCCAGGATCCGATGACCTCGCTCAACCCGGTGCTGACGATCGGCACCCAGATCGTCGAGACGCTGCAGGCGCATCTCGAGCTCGCATCGGCTGTGGCGCGGGCGCGCGCGGTCGAACTGCTCAGCGCCGTCGGCCTGCCGGCGCCCGAGCAGCGGCTGCGCCAGTATCCGCACCAGCTTTCCGGCGGCATGCGTCAGCGCGTGGCGATCGCGATCGCCCTGTCATGCGAGCCGCGACTGCTGATCGCCGACGAGCCGACCACCGCGCTCGACGTCACCGTGCAGGCGCAGATCCTGGACCTGCTCGCGCGCGAGCAGCAGCGGCGCCACATGGCGATGCTCCTGATCACCCATGATCTCGGCATCGTCGCCGGCCGCACCGACGAGGTGGCGGTGATGTACGCAGGAAAGGTGGTGGAGCGCGCGCCAACGCGCAGGCTGTTCAAGGCCATGCGCATGCCCTACACCGAGGCGCTGCTGGCAGCGATCCCGCGCGTCGATGCCGCGCCGCATACACCGCTGGCCGCGATCTCCGGGCGGCCACCCGACATGACCCGGCTGCCACCGGGATGCGCCTTCGCGCCGCGCTGCCGGTACGCCGGCGAACGCTGCACGCGGGAGCGACCGCCGTTGCGCGATGCGTTCGACCACGCGTTCGCGTGCTGGAATCCGATCGACGCACCGTTGGCGGAGCCGGCATGACATCGGACTCGGCGGTGGGCGGCGACGCGCAGGCGCTGCTCGGCGTCGAGGACCTGGTGGTCGAGTACGCCATCGGTCGCCTGACCGTGCACGCGGTCTCGGGCGTGAGCTTCGAGATCGCGCAAGGCGAAACGCTGGGCCTGGTCGGCGAGAGCGGCTGCGGCAAGTCGTCACTGGCGCGCGCGGTGCTGCGGCTGACGGAGCCGCACTCGGGACGGGTGCGCTTCGACGGCCAGGATCTCACGGCCCTGCGCGGCGAGGACTTGCGCCGCATGCGCCGCCACATGCAGATGGTGTTCCAGGATCCGATCGCGTCGTTGAATCCGCGCCGGCGAATCGGGGACATCGTCGCCGAGCCGCTGGTGATCGCCGGCGTGACCGACCGCGCCGAGCGCGAGCGTCGGGTCGGCGAGGCGATGCACGCGGTGGGACTCGACCCCGATTCGGTCAGCGCGCGACGACCGCACGAGTTCTCCGGCGGCCAATGCCAGCGAGTCTGCATCGCCCGCGCGCTGGTTCTCGAGCCGAAACTGCTGGTCTGCGATGAACCGGTCTCGTCGCTCGACGTGTCGATCCGTGCCCAGATACTGAATCTGCTCGAGCAGATGAAGGCACGTTACGGCTTGACGATGCTGTTCGTCGCCCACGACCTCGCGGTGGTCAAGGCTGTCAGCGATCGCGTCGCGGTGATGTACCTCGGCAAGCTGTGCGAGATCGCTGGCGCGATGGAGCTGTTCCACGCGCCGATGCACCCGTACACGGCGACGCTGCTGGCGGCCATCCCGCTGCCCGATCCCGACGCTCCGCGGGCCCGCAGCCTGCCGATTGGCGAGCCGCCGTCTCCGGTTTCACCGCCATCCGGTTGCCGCTTCCGCACACGTTGCCCGCGCGCGGATTCGCGTTGCGAGCGCGAAGTGCCGGTCATGCGTGCCGCTCGCCCGGGCCACCAGGTCGCTTGCCACCACCCGCTGCAGGAACCGCGGGAAGCTCGGCCGTGAGGCGCGGCGCTCGCCACATCTTTCCGATGACCGCCACATGACGCGTCCGGTCACGCTGGCAAGCGCATCCGCCGGCCTTCGTCGGCGCTCGGTTCCGGCGAGGCGATGTGGGCTGCTTCCCGATCGCCACCTGATCGCCATGCACTACGATGACCGCCCGTCCGCAGGAGGGATCTGGCGATGACCATCACGTCTTCACCGTCGGCGACGCGAGCGCTGCGGACCTTCGAGGATCTGCCCGGACCGCGCGGGGTGCCCGTCTTCGGCAACCTGCTGCAGGTCGAGGCGAGCCGGGT
>DATMGW010000575.1:0-3615 GCA_035555295.1 Caldimonas sp. | reverse complement strand
GCACGAAGACGCTATCGAAATAAGGCGGGCCGACCGAGATCTTGCCGAGGCCGAGCGCGTCGAGGGCGAGCGGATAGAGCGTGCCGAGCAGCACCGCGCCGCAGGCGACAACGAGGAGCACGTTGTTGGACAGGAGCAGCGTCTCACGGGAGAGCAGCGAGAACCGTGCGCCGAGGCCGACCTTCGGCGAGCGCCACGCATACAGCGCCAGCGAGGAGCCGATGACGACGACGAGGAAGGCGAGGATGAAGAGGCCGCGCCGCGGGTCGGTCGCGAAGGCGTGTACCGAGGACAGCACGCCCGAGCGGACGAGGAAGGTGCCGAGCAGCGACAGCGAGAAGGCGAGGATCGCGAGTAGCACCGTCCACGACTTGAAGCTGTTGCGCTTCTCGGTCACGGCGAGCGAATGGATCAGCGCCGTGGCGACGAGCCACGGCATGAAGGAGGCGTTCTCGACCGGATCCCAGAACCACCAGCCGCCCCAGCCGAGCACGTAGTACGACCAGCCGCTGCCGAGGGCGATGCCGATGGTCAGGAAGATCCACGCGGCGACGGTCCACGGCCGCGTCCAGCGCGCCCAGGTCGCGTCGAGGGTGCCGCCGATCAGCGCCGCGATGGCGAAGGAAAAAGCGACCGACAGGCCGACGTAGCCCATGTAGAGCATCGGCGGATGGATCACCATGCCCGGGTCCTGGAGGAGCGGGTTCAGGTCGCGGCCGTCGGCGGGGACCGACAACAGACGGTCGAACGGGTTCGACGTCATGAGTATGAAGAGGAGGAAGCCGAAGGCGAGCCAGCCCATCACGGCAAGGATCCGCGCCACGACCTTCTCGGGCAGGTGCCGGCTGAACTGCGCCGCCGCGAAGGTCCAGATCGTGAGCATGAGCACCCACAGGAGGATCGAGCCCTCGTGCCCGCCCCAGACCGCCGCGAAGCGGTATTGCAGCGGCAGCGAGCGGTTCGAGTTCTGCGCGACGTAGAGGACGGAGAAGTCGTTGCCGACGAAGGCGAGCGTGAGGCAGACGAACGCGAAGGCGACCAGGGCGAAGACGATGCGCGCGCACGGCCGGGCCAGCGCCATCCAGTCGCGCCGGTTGTTCGCCGCGCCCGCCATCGGCAGCGTGCCGAGCACGAGCGAGACGCCGAGGGCGATCCACAGGGCGAGGTGACCGAGCTCGGGGATCATCGGAACCTACTTTCGGATCGGCTCGGCGGCGAGCGACTCGGCGAGCTTCGGGTTGCCCTGCTGGGCGCGCTTCAACGCGTCGGCGGCCTCGGGCGGCATGTAGTTCTCGTCGTGCTTGGCGAGCACCTCGCGGGCGACGAACACGTCGCCTTGCAGCTGGCCCTGGGCGACGACTCCCTTGCCTTCCTTGAAGAGGTCGGGAAGGATGCCGTCGTACTGCACGGGAATCGATTTCGCCGTGTCGGTGACGACGAAGCTGACGTGCGTTCCGTCGCGCTTGACGGTGCCGCGTTCGACCAGGCCGCCGAGCCGGAAGGTGCGCATGCTCGGCGCCTCGTGCGACGCGACCTGCGAAGGCGAGTAGAAGAAGACGAGGTTGCTCTGGAAGGCGTTGAGCACGAGCGCCGCAGCGACGCCGACGGCGACGACACCGCCGGCAGCGATCGCCAGCCGCTTGTGACGCGGCTTCATCGCTCGCCTCCGGCAGCGAGGGCGCGCCGCGCCCGGAGATGGTGCCGCACCGCGAGCACGGGCTCGATCGCCATGCATGCCGCAGCCACGGCGTAGGAGCCCCAGACGTAGAGCGCGTAACCGCCCATTGCGAAGAACTCTGCGGGGCTGTTCCAGATCATGTCGGTATCGCCGGTGCGTTGCCCGCGGGGCCGGTGTCGCGCGCCGCGTCGGCGGTCCACTGCGCATGCCGGTCGCGCTCGAGGATGATCGCCTGCGCCCGCGTGAAGACGACCGCGAAGGCGTAGGCCCAGAAGGCGAGGGTCAGGAGGAGCATGGCAACGAGCATGGAACTGGCCATTTTCGGCGCATTCGTCAAGGTGACGGTCGCGCCCTGGTGCAAGGTATTCCACCATTTGACCGAGAAGTAGATTATGGGCACGTTGACGCTGCCGACGACGGCGATGAGGGCACCGGCGCGATCGGCGCGGCGCGGGTCGTCGATGGCCGATACGAGCGCTAGGTAGCCGGCATACAGGAAGAGCATGATCAACTCGGAAGTCAGCCGGGCGTCCCAGACCCACCAGGTGCCCCAGGCGGGCTTGCCCCACAGCGCGCCGGTCCACAAGGCGAGAAAGGTGAACATCGCGCCGGTCGGCGCGACGGCGCGGGCCACCATCGAGGCGAGCCGCGCGTTGAAGGCCCAGCCGATCGCCGCCCAGAACGCCATCACGACGTAGAGGACCATCGACATCCAGGCCGCCGGGACATGGATGAAGATGATCCGATAGGCGTCGCCCTGCGTCGCGTCGGTCGGCGCACGGAACAGCCCGATGTAGAGGCCGATCGCCGCGAATGCGGCGAAGGCGGCCCAGAACCAGGGCACGAGCGTGCCGGCCAGCCGATAGAAGCGGGCCGGGGCGGCGAACTGGAAGATGCGGAACGACGTCGTCATGGGTCTAGGGCGCCGATTGTCGTGCAGGGCGACCCGGGGAGCTGTTGCGATTCGTCAATCGGTGGCAATGCGCAGCGCCGCCGCCGTCGCCGGGGGGGCCATGAGCGCGGTAAAGATGAGAAAGGCGCCGAGCAGCGACAGGTGGCCCCGGGCCGAGAGGCCGGCGTCGACCTGCGAAACGGCGCCCGCGCCGAAGATGAGCGCCGGGATGCAGAGCGGCACGATGAGCAGGATGAGCAGCGCGGCGCCGCTGCGCAGGCCCAGGGTCAACGCCGCGCCGAGGCCGCCGAGCAGGCTCAGTATCGGCGTGCCGAGCATGAGCGAGAAGGTCAGGGTCGCGATCGACACGCCCTGCATGTCGAACATGAGGCCGAACAGCGGCGCGACGATGACGAGCGGCAGGCCGGTGACGAGCCAGTGGGCCGCCGCCTTGGCGGCGACGAGGCCGATGGCCAGGCCGGGCGGCGAGGCGAGGAGCATCTGCTCGAGCGAGCCGTCGGCGAGGTCGAGGGCGTAGAGCTGCGTCACCGAGATCATCGCCGCCAGCAGCGCCGCGACCCAGACGATCCCCGGGGCGATCTGGCGCAAGGTCTGCGCTTCCGGGCCGATGCCGAAAGGGAACAGGCTCACCGCCACCGTGAAGAAGGCGATCGGCAGGAGCGCGTCGGCGCGCCGGCGCGCGGCCAGGCGGAGGTCGCGCGCGATAAGCGCTGCGAACAGGCCCGACGGGGCGGTTTCGGCGCCGGGCGCCGCTGCGCCGAGGGGGAGTGCGCCCTCCTGCGGGCCGGCGGGCGGCGCGCTCATTGGTGCACCCATGGCGCTGCGCGCCGTCCCGCCGAGCGGGAAGAGCCATCCTTCGGGCGGCCGTGCGGATGGCTCATGCGACGACCGGCGATTCGAGCATGACGACCAGCGGCGCCGGCTCGGCAATGGTGAGGGGAACGTGACTCGTCATGACGATGCTGCCGCCGCGCCTGGCGTGCTCGACGATGATCGCATTCAGCGTCTCGATGCCGGTGGCGTC
>DATMGW010000574.1:0-2207 GCA_035555295.1 Caldimonas sp. | reverse complement strand
CGACTGCCCCGGTTTCGGGACGGCGTCGACGCGCACGCCCGCCTCGACCGCGCTGCATTGCTCCTGCATCACGACGGCGTCGGCGCCGAGGGGGATCTGCGCCCCGGTGAAGATGCGCGCCGCAGTTCCCGGCTCCAGCGGCCCGCCGACGACGCCGGCCGGAATGCGCTGGCTGACCGGCAGGACCGTTCCGGCGACGGGAACGTCGCCGCTGCGCAAGGCGTAGCCGTCCATTTCGCTGTTGTCCGCGGGCGGGACGTCGAGCAAGGAGCGGACGTCGGCGGCGAGAACGCGGTGCAGCGCGGCGAAGGTCGAGACGTCCTCGGCGCGATCCGGTGCTGGTGCCCCGACGCGCGCCAGCATGCGCGCGACTGCGTCGTCGAGGGCCAGCAACGCCGGCCGGAGCCAAGGATCGGGCGCAGTACTCATCGCTCAGGCATTTTCGGCGATGAAGGCCTTCAGCCGCTCGACGTCGGCGGGCAGCGTCGTGAAGCGGCGCGGCAAAGCTTCGATTCCGGCAAAGCGCGCTGGCCGCGGCGCGTCGATGCCGATCGCCTCGCGCACCGTCGCATTGAACTTGGCCGGCAACGCCGTCTCGAGGACGATCATCGGGACGCCGGGCTCGCAGTGCTCGCGGCCGACCTTGAGCGCATCGGCGGTGTGCGGGTCCAGCACCTGGGCGAAGCGCCCGTGCACGTCGCGGATCGTCGCCAGGCGGTCGGCACCGGTGCTGCGACCGCTGGCGAAGCCGAACGAGGCGACGCGCTCGTGCTCGCCGGGCGAGAGCGCAAAGACGCGGCGCGATTCGACTTCGCCGAACAGGGCGCGCGTGCGCGCTGCGTCGCGCCCGAGCGCGTCGAAGACGAAGCGCTCGAAGTTCGACGCCTTGGAGATGTCCATCGACGGGCTCGAGGTCTCCTGCGTCTCGGCCGCCGCACGGACGCGGTACGTGCCGGTGCGGAAAAACTCGTCGAGGACGTCGTTCTCGTTCGTGGCGAGGACGAGGCGGCGGATCGGCAGGCCCATCTGCCGGGCGACGTGGCCGGCGCAGATGTTTCCGAAGTTGCCGGTCGGCACGGCGACATCGACCGGTTCATCGTTCGACGTCGTCGCCTGGAAGTAGCCGGCGAAGTAGTAGACGACCTGGGCGACGAGGCGCGCCCAGTTGATCGAGTTGACGCTGCCGATCGCATGCCGCTGCTTGAACGCGAGGTCCGACGACACGCCCTTGACGAGGTCCTGGCAATCGTCGAAGACGCCGTCGATCACGATGTTGTGGATGTTGGCGTCCTGCAGGCTGAACATCTGCGCTTGCTGGAACTCGCTCATCCGGCCGAGCGGCGATAGCATGAAGACCTGGATGCCGCGCTTGCCTTTCAACGCATGCTCGGCGGCGCCGCCGGTGTCGCCCGACGTGGCGCCGAGGACGTTGAGCGTGCGCCCGCGCCGCGCAAGCTCGTACTCGAAGGCGTGGCCGAGGAACTGCATCGCCATGTCCTTGAAGGCGAGCGTCGGGCCGTTCGACAGGCCGAGCACGAAGGTGCCGGGCTCGAGGGCGCGCAAAGGTGCGATGCGCGGGTCGCCGAAAACTTCCGCGGTGTAGGTCCGCTCGACGATGCCGCGCAGGTCCTGCGCCGGCACATCGTCGATGTAGAGCGAGAGCAACTCGAACGCCAGCGCGGAATACGACAGGCGCCGCCAGCGCGCCAGCGTCGCCGCGTCGACCTTGGGGTAGCGCTCCGGAACGTAGAGGCCGCCGTCGGGCGCCAGGCCCTCGAGCAGGATGTCGCTGAAAGCCCGCCCGCCCGCTTCGCCGCGCGTGCTCCGGTACTTCAATGGGGCACCCTTGGCGCTGCGCGTCGTCCCGCCAAGCGGGAGGAGCCATCCTTCGGGCGGCCGCGCGGATGGCTCAACCCAAATCTTCCTTGCGGATGCGGACGATCTTCGACAGCACCGTCGGCAGCGCCTGCATCGAGGCGATCGCCTTCGTCATCCGCCCTTCGACGGTGTCGTGCGTCAGGATGATGACGTCGGTGCGCGCCGCGCCGGGATGCGCGCCGAGCTCGGCCGGGCGCTGCAGCAAGGCGTCGATCGAGATGTCGTGCTCGGCGAGGATGCCGGTGACGCGCGCCAGCACGCCGGCGATGTCTGCCACTTGCAGACGCAGGTAGAACGAGGTGATCACGGCGTCGATCGGCAGCACCGAC
>DATMGW010000573.1:0-3493 GCA_035555295.1 Caldimonas sp. | reverse complement strand
CGCTGCCGAGCGCCGTAGCGCCGTAGCTGTTGAAGGCGTCGAAGCTCACTCCTGCGCTCTCGCTCAGCTCGCGGTCGCGGCGACAGCGGGCTCTTCGCGCGGTGCCGCAGCCGGCGCCGCCACGCGGGCCGGGATCGCCGTCAGATCGCCGAGCGCTTCGCCGCGCACGTCCTCCGAGGTCTCGAAGGCGAAGCCGGCAAGGCCGAGGAGGTTGCCGAGAACGCGAAGCACCTTCCACGCAGGCCGGCAATCGCCTAGCGGCCTGACGACGCCGTGAAACCCCTGCACGCGCCCTTCGGCGTTGACGAAGGTACCCGAGGTCTCGGTGAACGGCGCGATCGGGAGCAACACGTCGGCCAGGTCGTCGCCGGGGGCCGGCTTGAACGCAGTGAGCGAGACCACGAGCTCGGCGCCGCGCAGCGCGGCGGCAGCGCCGGCGCCGTCGCCGCAATCGAGGCCCGGCTCGACATTGAGAAGGACGCAAGCCTTGAGCGGCGCCTCCGCGCCGAGCATCTGCGCCGCGCTCATTCCGCCGACGCCGGGCTGCGCGCCGACGAGCTGCGCGCCGACGGCGTTGCCGCCATCGACCAGCCAGCCGAAGGTCGCTCCTGTCTGCTCGGCGATCCAGCGCGCCAGCCGTTCGATCGTCGCCGCCTGCGGATGCTGCGCGGCGGCGTTGCCGAGCAGCACGGCCTTGCGCTCGCCGCTCAGCAGGGCTCCGGCGATCGCCTTTGCCGCGTCGATCGCTTCTCCGCCCGCGTTCGCCGGTGCCGCCGTGCCCTTGCTCGCGGCGATCTGCGCTGCGATGTCGGCGAGCGCCTGCGGCCAGGCACTCGGGGCGACAGCGAGGCTCGTCGCGACCGGCATCAGCCAGTCGTCGTGCAGGGCATGGACGCTCAGGACCTTGGCACCCTTTCTCGCCGCCTGGCGGATCCGCTGCGCGAACAGGGGATGGTCCTTGCGCAGGAACGAGCCGACGACGAGGACGCGCTGCAGCTCGCCCAGCGAGGCGATCGGGCGGCCGAGCCAGCGCACCGCGCCGCCTGTCGGCGCGGTTCCAGATGTCGCGGCGCCGGCAGGCGCCGGCCCCGCTTCGCGCAGGCGCGTGTCGATGTTCTCGCTGCCGAGACCGCGCATCAGTTTGCCGAGCAGATGCAGCTCCTCGACGCTGCTGATCGGGGACGCGAGCGCGCCGACGCTTTGCGGGCCGTGCTCGACCGAAATCTGCGTCAGCCCGCGCGCCACATAGTCGAGCGCGGCCGGCCAGTCGACCGGCTTCCATTCGCCGCCTTGCTTGATCATCGGCGTGGTCAGCCGCTCCGGCGAGTTCAGCGCTTCGTACGAGAAGCGGTCGCGATCGGCGAGCCAGCACTCATTGACGTCCTCGTTCTCGAACGGCACGACGCGCATCACCCGCGCGCCCTTGACCTGGACGACCAGGTTGGCTCCAGTCGAGTCGTGCGGGCTCACGCTCTTCCGGCGCGACAACTCCCAGGTGCGGGCGCTGTAGCGGAACGGCTTGCTGAGCAGCGCACCGACCGGACAGATGTCGATCATGTTGCCGGAGAGCTCGGAATCGATCGTCTCGCCGGCGACCGTCGTGATCTCGGAATGCTCGCCGCGGTGGATCATTCCCAGCTCCATCACGCCGGCCACTTCCTGGCCGAAGCGGATGCAGCGCGTGCAGTGAATGCAGCGGTTCATCTCCTTCATCGAGATGAGCGGGCCGACGTCCTTCGGAAAGACGACGCGCTTGTCTTCGGCGTAGCGCGACGACGACGCACCGTAGCCGACCGCGAGGTCCTGCAGCTGGCACTCGCCGCCCCGGTCGCAGATCGGGCAGTCGAGCGGGTGGTTGATGAGCAGGAACTCCATCACCCCCTGCTGCGCGTTGATCGCCTTGTCGCTCCTGGTGCGGACGATCATTCCTTGCGTCACCGGCGTCGCGCAGGCCGGCATCGGCTTGGGCGCCTTTTCGATGTCGACCAGGCACATCCGGCAGTTCGCCGCGATCGTGAGTTTCTTGTGATAGCAGAAGTGCGGGATGTAGGTACCGGCGAGATCGGCCGCGTGCATCACCATGCTGCCCTCGGGCACCGAGACCTTCTTGCCGTCGAGGTCGATCTCGATCATGACGAGGCTCCGAAGGTCGTCGCCGTCGTTTCCTCGGCGGACGCGTGGCGAGGTTCGCCAACGGGCGAGACCGTGGGATGGGCGATGCCGGCGAGCGACGAGCTCTGCTCCGGATGGATGCTCGCCGTCGGCCCGAGCGAGCCGACATGCACGGGCTTCGCGTTCTTCTCGATCAAGGCCACGAACTCGGGCTTGAAGTGCTTGATCATCGCCCGCACCGGCATCGCCGCCGCGTCGCCCAGGGCGCAGATCGTGCGCCCCTGGATGTTGTCGGAGACGGAGTTGAGCAGATCGATGTCCTGCATCCGGCCCTGGCCGTTGGCGATTCGCTCGACCATGCGATATAGCCAGCCGGTGCCCTCGCGGCAGGGCGTGCACTGACCGCAGCTCTCGTGCATGTAGAAGTACGACAGGCGAAGCAGCGAATGGACCATCGAGCGCGAATCGTCCATGACGATCACCGCTCCCGAGCCGAGCATCGAGCCCGCCTTGGCGATCGAGTCGTAGTCCATCGTCAGCTCGTTCATGATCGCCGCCGGCAGCACCGGCGCCGACGAGCCGCCGGGGATCACGGCCTTCAGTGTCCGGCCTTCCGGAACGCCGCCGGCGAGCTCGAGCAGCCTGGTGAACGGCGTGCCGAGCGGCACCTCGTAGTTGCCGGGCTTGCGCACATCGCCGACGACCGAGAAGATCTTCGTGCCGCCATTGTTGGGCTTGCCGATCTCGAGGTAGGCCGGGCCGCCGTTGACGATGATCCACGGCACCGCGGCGAAGGTCTCGGTGTTGTTGATCGTCGTCGGCTTGCCGTACAGGCCGTAGCTCGCCGGAAACGGCGGCTTGAAGCGCGGCTGCCCCTTCTTTCCCTCGAGCGACTCGAGCAGCGCCGTCTCTTCGCCGCAGATATAGGCGCCCATGCCGTGACATGCGTGCAGCTGGAAGCTCCAGTTCGAGCCCAGGATCTTCTCGCCGAGATAGCCGGCTGCGCGAGCTTCCTCGAGCGCTTCTTCGAAACGCTCGTAGACCTCGAAGATCTCGCCGTGGATGTAGTTGTAGGCGACCGCCGCACCCATCGCATAAGCCGCGATCGCCATGCCCTCGATGACGATGTGCGGGTTGAACATCAGGATGTCGCGGTCCTTGCACGTGCCCGGTTCGCCTTCGTCGGAATTGCAGACGAGGTACTTGGCGCCCGGGAACTGGCGCGGCATGAAGCTCCACTTGAGGCCGGTCGGAAAGCCGGCGCCGCCGCGGCCGCGCAGGCCCGACGACTTCACCTCCGCGATCACCTGCTCGGGCGTCATCCCGGCGCCTTCGCCCTGGGCGAGGATCCTGCGCCAGGCCTGGTAGCCGCCGCGCCCTT
>DATMGW010000572.1:0-2626 GCA_035555295.1 Caldimonas sp. | reverse complement strand
CGCTGCCGAGCGGCACGCGGCGCAAGCCGGTGCCGAGCGCCCAGGCGAAGGTCGCAAAGCTGTGCATCACGCCCTTGGGGATTCCCGTCGTCCCCGAGGTGTAGATGATGGTCGAGAGCTCGTCGCCTGGGCGCACCGGATACCCGGCGAGCGGCGCCGTCGCGGCGACGACCCTGTCCCACTGCGGATAGTCGTTCGGTGGGGCGAGCGGCAGGCCGATGCAGGGCATCGACGCGGGCACCCCGGGGCGCATCGCCTCCCAGCCGTCGAGCTTGCCGACGAAAAGCAGCCTGGCCTCCGAGTGCTCGAGAATCTGCCGGATCGTCGCCGCGGCCAGCGTCGGATAGAGCGGAACCGAGACGTGGCCGGCCATCCAGATCGCGAAGTCGGCAAGCAGCCAGTGCGCGCTGTTCTTCGCGAGCAGGGCGACGCGGCTGCCCGGCGGGAAGCCCAGCGATTGCAGGTGCGCAGCCATGCGCCGCACTTCGTCGACGACCTCGCCCCAGGTGAAGTCACGCAGCTTGCCGCCGCCCAGGGGCTGGGTCAGGACAACGCGGCCCGGCGCCTCGCGCTCCCAGTGGTAGAGGCGCTGCAGCGCCAGCTGCTCGGGGGCAACCACTTCGCTCGAGGCGGGATTCGGCATGGGGCGGACCTCTCTGCCGGCGGTGTGGGCCGGCAGGGCACGCTAGTGCAGCATGCCCGCTCCGCCAAGAGCACGACTACCGAGGCACGGGCGCGCTCTAGCTTAGCTAAGCTAGTCCGTCTTCGCCCGCTCCACGGCCATCTCGATCTGTTCCTGGACCTTGCGCGCACCGCGCTGCGCGAGGAGCGGGTCGATGTCGGCCTGCGGCGCGACCTTGCGCGCGACTTCATCGAGCCTGTCGGGATCGGTCATCAGCGCGTACGCGAGCGCCGAGAGGGCGCAGATCGAACGGCGTTGCACGTGCATCGGCAGCTCGAGCGTGCTGTTGACGATCACGTGGTAGCGCACGCTATCGACAGCCGGTGGCGCCAGACCCCAGCTTTCGCACAGCGCCGCGCCGAGCGTGTCGTGGCTGACGCCGATGTGCGTGTGCTCGAGCAGCAGCAGCTCTTCGTCGTTCTTCGCTTCCTTGAGCATCGGCCGGTAGCGCTCGGTGGCATGGCGGAACATCACGGCCTTGCCGCACTCCTCGAACAGGCCCGCCGAATGCGCCGCCCAGGGGTCGACGCCGAGAGCCTGGCCGATCCGGCCCATCAGCAGGCCGCGTACGCGCGCGCGTTCCCACACCGGCTCGAGCTCGGGCGCGGGCGGAAAGACGGCGCGCAAGCCCATCTCGAAGGTGACCGAGGCGACCTCGCGCGTGCCGAGGTAGGTGATCGCCTGCTGCACGCTCTGGACGCGTCCACGCAGGCCGTACATCGCCGAGTTCACCGCCTTCAGCACCGCCGCGGCGAGCGCCATGTCGGAGGTGATGAGCAGGCTCGCGGCGTTCAGGTCGACTTCGTCTTCGGCGAGCAGCAGCGACAGCTGGACGAGCACGTCCGGCTGGGCCGGGATATCGACGTCGAGCAGGCGACGGTTGGATTGGGACATGTCCGGTTCTCGCGAGCGGCGGCGATCCCGGATGGTACGAGCGGCCGGCGCGGTGCGATGGCGTGGCCCCGCGATGCGCCGGAACAATTCCCGGGATTGGCCCGGAGCGAGCGCAACGAGTGCCTGTCGGCGCGCCGAGAACGAAGGGGCGCCGGTTTCCGGCGCCCCTTTTGATTTTGCATCGGCCTTTCGGCCTGCCTCGCGGCCGCTCGACGCGCCGCGTTGTCTCCTCGCTGTTCGATGACATCGCGGCACTGCGGTGGTGCGCTTGGCGAGTCCAGCGACTGTACGTACCCGCCCCGCGCCGAGGCACGAGGGATTTCCCGGTGCACGGGCCGCGGTTCAGGTCGCAGCGGCAGGCAGCTCGATCGTCACCCGCGTCCCGGCGCCGAGCGTGCTCTCGACACGGACGTCGCCGCCGTGCAATTCGGCGATCCGCCTGACGATCGCCAGGCCGAGGCCGCGGCCGCCGTCACCGGTTGCCGGGGCGACGGTCTGCCGGCTCTGGTAGAAGCGATCGAACAATTGCGGCAGATCGGCAGCGGGAATTCCGGGCCCGTCGTCGGCGACGCAGACTTCGATCCTGCCGCCATGCGAAGACGCCGCCAGCGAGACGGTGCTGCCGCGCGGACAGAACTTCAGGGCGTTGTCGACCAGGTTGGCGACGGCGCGCTCGAACAGCTCGACGTCGACGCGCGCATGCGGCAACGGCGCCGGGGCCGCTGCATCGTGCGAGGCGACGAGCCCGACGCCGAGGCGTGCCGCCCGCTCGGCAAAGCGCAGGGCGATGTCGTCGAGCAGCTCGCCGACGTCGACGGACTCGCGGCGCAGGCCGAACTCGGGCTCGTCGAGCTTGGCCAGGTCGCCGAGCGACTGGACCATGCGCGCCGCGTTCCTCGTGTTGCGCAAGGCGATCTCGACCAGGCGGCGGTCGTCGGCGCGCTCCGGCGCCGCGGCCCAGCGGCCCTCGAGCGTCTCGAGGCAGGCGACGGTGGCGGTGAGCGGCGAGCGCAGGTCGTGCGAGAGGTTGCTCACGCCTTCACGGCGGAA
>DATMGW010000571.1:0-4464 GCA_035555295.1 Caldimonas sp. | reverse complement strand
CCCTGTACGACGCTCGAGAGCGAGCTCGTCTGCAGCAGCGTGATCGTCGGGTGGGGCCGGGTGGCGGCGGCGAGCGCGGGCATGCCGGAGTGTCGCTGCGGCAAGTGTCGATTGTCAACAATCTTCAAGAAACAATTGACGCTTTCTCCCGGCGACGCCTAGACTGCCGCGCCCCAACCGTGCGCGCGGAACTGTCATCAATCTGGCATACGCTTTGCACGCGCGAGCGGCACGTCGCGCTCGCCCGCCTTCTAGGTCGTACAACCATCCAGGGAGATTTGCATGAATCCGGGTTCACTGAAAGCGCTGCTCGCCGCAGCCCTGCTCGTCGCCGCGACCGGCGCCCTAGCGCAGAAGACGCAGCTCACGGTCTATACCGCGCTCGAGACCGACCAGATCAAGGCCTACGAGGCGGGCTTCTATCGCGCGAATCCGAACATCGAGCTGAGATGGGTGCGCGACTCGACCGGAGTGATCACCGCCAAGCTGCTCGCCGAGAAGTCGAACCCGCAGGCCGACGTCGTCATGGGCGTCGCGGCGTCGAGCCTGGCGCTGCTCGATTCGCAAGGCATGCTGACGCCGTACGCGCCGATCAACCTCGACGCGATCATGTCGGTCTATCGCGACAAGAAGAACCCGCCCGACTGGTGGGGAATGGACGTGTGGGGGGCGACGGTTTGCTTCAACACGGTCGAGGCGCAGAAGAAGGGCATTCCGAAGCCCGAGACCTGGAAGGACCTGACCAAGCCCGTCTACAAGGGCCAGGTCGTGATGCCGAACCCGGCGTCGTCGGGCACCGGCTACTTCGACGTCACCGCGTGGCTCACGCTGTGGGGCGACGACAACGGCAAGGGCGGAGGCTGGAAGTTCATGGACGCGCTGCACGAGAACATCGCCCAGTACACGCATTCGGGCTCCAAGCCCTGCAACATGGCGGCCGCCGGCGAATACGTCGTCGGCATCTCGTTCGAGTACCGCGCCAACAGCAACAAGGCCAAGGGCGCGCCGATCGACCTCGTGTTCCCGAAGGAAGGGCTCGGCTGGGACCTCGAAGCCTTCGGCATCATGAAGGGCACCAAGCACATGGACGAGGCGAAGAAGCTCGCCGACTGGGCCTCGAGCAAGGATGCGATGCAGCTCTACGGCAAGAACTTCGCGATCACGGCGCAGCCCGGCGTCGCCGCACCGCTCGCCAACGTCCCCGCCGACTACGAGAAGCGCCTCGTCAAGATGGACTTCAAGACCGCCGCCGACAACCGCGAGCGCGTCCTCGCCGAATGGAACAGGCGCTACGACGCGAAGTCCGAGCCGAAGAAGTGACAAGGGGGTCGGCCCGCGGCCGGCCCCGTCATCCCGGGCGAAGCGAAGGATCCTGCCGCGAGCCATGAGCACCGCAGTCACTCCTTACCTTCGCCTCGAAGGCATCCGCAAGTCGTTCGGATCGTTCCAGGCGCTGACGGACATCGACCTCGCGATCTCGCAAGGCGAGTTCGTCTGCTTCCTCGGCCCCTCGGGCTGCGGCAAGACGACGCTGCTGCGAATCATCGCCGGCCTCGAGACGCAGACGGCAGGGCGGATCCGCCAGGGCGAACGCGACATCTCGGTGCTGCCGCCGGCCGAGCGCGACTACGGCATCGTCTTCCAGTCGTACGCGCTCTTTCCCAACCTCTCGGTCGCCGACAACGTCGCTTACGGCCTCGTCAACCGCAAGGAGGCGAAGGCGAAGATCGCGGCACGCGTCGACGAGCTGCTCAAGCTCGTCGGCCTGCCCGGAAGCGGCTCGAAGTTTCCGGCGCAGCTCTCGGGCGGGCAGCAGCAGCGCATCGCCCTGGCGCGGGCGCTGGCCACATCGCCCGGGCTGCTCCTCCTCGACGAGCCGCTTTCGGCGCTCGATGCGCTCGAGCGGGTGCGCCTGCGCCAGGAGATCCGCTCGCTGCAGCGCAAGCTCGGCGTGACGACGATCATGGTCACGCACGACCAGGAAGAAGCGCTCTCGGTCGCCGACCGCATCGTCGTCATGAACCACGGCGTGATCGAGCAGGTCGGAACGCCGATGCAGATCTATCGCGACCCGGCGACGCCTTTCGTCGCCGATTTCGTGGGCAAGATCAACGTCCTGTCGGGCCGGCTGCATCCGGGCCGCGACCTGCGAATCGGCGCGAGCCGCTTCGCCTGCGAGCGCGACACCGACGCGGAGCGCGACGTCAAGGTCTATCTGCGCCCGGAAGACGTGCTGGCGCGGCCGATCGCTCCGGGCGACGCGAACGTCTTCGACGCCGCGATCGACAAGATCGAGTTCCTCGGCTCGTACTGCCTCGTCCGCGTCAACGCGCAAGCCCTCGGCACGCAGCCGATCACGGTCTACCTCTCGCTCAACTATCTGGCCGAGCAGGGCCTCGAGGTCGGCAGCCGGCTGCCGCTCAAGGTGCTGCCGGAGCGGATGCGCTTCTTCTAGCCTGTCAGCGTGTCCGCCGTCCTTCCGCTTTCCGCGGCGCGCGCCCTTCGCCAGCGCGCCCACTGGACCGACCGGATCGCCCACGCGACGCTGCTCCTCATCGTCGCGGCGCTCGTCGTCTTCCTCGCCCTCCCGCTCGCGACGATCCTGGCCAAGGCCTTGCAGGACCGCGACGGCGTTTTCGTCGGCCTGGCGAATTTCGCGAGCTACCTGCGCACGCCATCGCTGCTGCAATCGTTCGTCAACAGCGTCTCGGTCTCGCTGCTCGTGACGCTCGTGACCGTTCCGCTCGCATTCGGCTTCGCCTACGCGCTGTCGCGCAGCTGCATCCCGGCCAAGGGGATGTTCCGCACGATCGCGCTGATCCCGCTGCTCGCGCCTTCGCTGCTTTCGGCGATCTCGCTCATCTACTGGTTCGGCAACCAGGGCGTCGCGCGCGGCCTCGTCACGGCGCTCGGCTTCGAGAACATCTACGGCGGGCCGGGCGTCGTCGTCGCCGAATGCTTCGCCGTCTTTCCGCACGCGCTGATGATCCTGATCAGCGCCCTGGCGCTTGCCGACGCTCGTCTCTACGAAGCGGCGGCGGCGCTTGGGACGTCGACGCGGCGCAAGTTCCTGACGATCACCCTTCCGGGAGCGAAATACGGCCTGATCTCGGCGGCGCTCGTCGCCTTCACCCTCGTCATGACCGACTTCGGCATCCCGAAGGTGATCGGCGGCAACTTCAACATGCTGGCGACCGACGTCTTCAAGCTCGTCATCGGCCAGCAGGACTTTTCGCGCGGCGCGGTCGTCGGCCTGCTCCTGCTGACGCCTGCGGTCCTCACCTTCGGCATCGACTGGTTCGTCCAGCGCAAGCAGACGGCGATGCTGACCGCGCGCGCCGTGCCCTACGCGCCCAGGCCGGCGCGCGGCTTCGATGCCCTGATGCTTGCCTACGTGCTCGTCGTCAGCGCCTTGATGCTGGCAATGCTCGGCATGGCGATCTTCGCTTCGTTCGCGACCTACTGGCCGTACAACCTGGCGCCCAGCCTCAAGCACTACACGATGGGCCTGGTCGACGCCGAGGTCGGCAGCGCCTTCGGCAACAGCCTGAGGCTGGCCGCGGGGACGGCGTTCTTCGGCACGATCCTCGTCTTCGTCGGCGCCTACATGCTCGAGAAGACGCGCGGCATGGAGGCGCTGCGGCCGCTGGTGCGCCTGCTCGCCATGCTGCCGATGGCGGTGCCCGGGCTCGTCCTGGGCCTCGGCTACATCTTCTTCTTCAACGAGCCCGCCAATCCGCTGCACGGCCTGTACGGGACGATGACGATCCTGGTCGTCTGCACGATCGTCCATTTCTACACGACGGGGCATCTCACGGCCGTGACGGCGCTGAAGTCGCTCGACGCCGAGTTCGAGGCCGTCAGCGCTTCGCTCAAGGTGCCGTTCTTCACGACTTTCTGGCGCGTCACCTTGCCGATCTGCACGCCCACGCTCGTCGACATCGCGCGCTACTTCTTCGTCAACGCGATGACGACGATCTCGGCCGTCGTCTTCCTCTATTCGCCCGACACCAAGGTCGCGGCGATCGCGATCCTCAACCTCGACGAAGCCGGCGAGGCTGGCGCGGCGGCGGCGTGCGCCGTGCTCATCACCGCTGGATCGACCGTCGTGACGCTGCTCTTCATGCTCGTCGGCGCCTGGGTCGACCGGCGCACGCAGGCGTGGCGGCGCGGAACGCGTTGAGCGGCGCCCCTGTCAGCGACCGGCGAGAATGACCTGGGAGACCCGATACCGATGCAGCGCGACGCCATCCTCCTCACGCCCGGACCGCTGACGACGACCGAGCGCACCAAGCGCGCCATGCTGCGCGACTGGGGCTCGTGGGACTCGTCGTTCATCGCCATGACGGCCGAGCTGCGCCGCGAGCTGCTCGCGATCGTGCACGGCGAGGGCACGCATGTCGTCGTGCCGCTGCAGGGAAGCGGGACGTTCTCGGTGGAGGCGGCGGTGGCGACGATCGTCCC
>DATMGW010000570.1:0-5693 GCA_035555295.1 Caldimonas sp. | reverse complement strand
TCAGCTCGACGACCGCGAGGTTGTGCGAGATGAAGACGTAGGCGACGCCGGTCTCTTACTGCAGGTCCATGAGCAAGTTGAGCACCTGGGCCTGGATCGAGACGTCGAGCGCCGAGACCGGCTCGTCGGCAACCACCACCTTGGGCTCGAGCATGAGCGCGCGGGCGATCGCGACGCGCTGCCGCTGTCCGCCCGAGAACATGTGCGGATAGCGCGCGTAGTGCTCGGGGCGCAGGCCCACGCGCTCGAGCATGGCGCGGGCGCGTGCCTCGCGATCGCCTTTGCCCAGCGCCGTGTTGATCGCGAGCGGCTCCTCGAGTGTCTGGCCGATCTTCTTGCGCGGATTGAGGCTCGCGAACGGGTTCTGGAAGACCATCTGGATGGTGCGGCGCAGCGCCTTGCGCGTTGCCGCATCGGCGTTCGCGACGTCGCGGCCGGCAAGACGCAGCAGCCCCGACGTCGGCACCTCGAGCATCGTCGCCTGGCGCGCCAGCGTGCTCTTGCCGCACCCCGATTCGCCGACGACAGCCAGCGTGCGGCCCGCCGCGAGCCTGAACGACACGCCCTCGAGGGCGCGCACCGTCGCGGGCGGCTTCAGCCAACCGGCCGAGACCGGATAGTGCTTGCTGAGATGGTCGGCTTCGAGCACCGGCTCGGGAACGGCACTCATCGAGGCAGCGGCGCCGCGACCTCGGCGTGCGTCGGCAACGGGAAGAAGCAGCGCGCCCGGCCGGCTCCCAGCTCGTAGAGGGCCGGGCGCTCGCGCCGGCAGCGTTCCTCCACGTACGGGCAGCGCGGCGACAGCAGGCAGCCGGCCGGGCGATCGAGCGCGCCGGGAACGACGCCGGCGAGCGAGCGCAGCCGCCGCTGCCCGGTGTTGCGCTCGGGCAGCGACGCGAGAAGGGCCTCGGTGTACGGATGCTGCGGCGTCTCGAACACGGCGGGGACGGCGGCCGTCTCGACGACCTGGCCGGCGTACATGACGAGGATGCGCTCGGCCACCTCGGCGACGACGCCCAGGTCGTGCGTGATGAGGACGAGCGCCATGCCGCGCTCGCGCTGCAGGCGCAGCAGCAGGGCGAGCATCTGCGCCTGGATCGTCACGTCGAGCGCCGTCGTCGGCTCGTCGGCGATGAGCAGGCGCGGGTTGCAGGCGATCGCCATCGCCAGCATGACGCGCTGACTCATGCCGCCCGAGAGCTGGTGCGGAAAGGCGTCGAGGCGGCGTTGCGGGTCGGGGATCTCGACCGCCTGCAGCAGCTCGAGGGCGCGCGCGCGGCGCGCCTGGCGCGAGCCGCCTTCGTGCAAGGCGATCGTCTCCATCAGTTGGAAGGCGACGCTGAACGACGGGTTGAGGCTGGTCATCGGGTCCTGGAAGATCATCGCGATCTCGCCGCCGAGGAGCGACCGCCGCTCCCGCGCCGGCATGCTGCGCAGGTCGCGCCCGGCGAAAGCGAGTCGCTCGGCGCGGACGCGCCCGGGCACATCGACGAGGCCGAGCACGGCCAGCGCCGTCACGCTTTTTCCGGATCCCGATTCGCCGACGATGCCGACGACCTCGCCGGCCGCGACCGAGAAGCTCACGTCGTCGACCGCCTGCAGCGCCGCACCCGGCGCGCCGAACGCGACCGACAGATGGTCGACCTCCAGCAGGCTCACGCGCGGCACCCTCCCGAAAGCGGACCCACAGGGTCCGGCCCCTCCCGCCCGGCGGGAGGGGAGGGTGCACCACTTGGAAAGCTCCCTTGCGGAGCAAGGGAGGGTGCAACCCTGTTCGGCGCAGCCGAGGTTGAAGGCATGGCTATGCCTTCAACCTCGGGTCGAGCGCGTCGCGCAGGCCGTCGCCGGTCAGGTTGAAGGCGAGCACGGTGATGAGGATCGCCAGTCCCGGCAAGGTCACGACCCACCACGCGCTCTGGATGAACTCGAGCGCGCTCGCCAGCATCGAGCCCCATTCAGGCGTCGGCGGCTGCGCGCCGAGACCGAGGAAGCCGAGCGCGGCGGCGTCGAGGATCGCCGACGAGAAGCCGAGCGTCGCCTGGACGATCAGCGGCGCGGCGCAGTTCGGCAGCACCGTGTCGAACATCAGGCGCGCCGTGCTGGCGCCGGCCAGGCGCGACGCGGCGACATAGTCCTTGGCGAGCTCGCCGAGCACGGCGCCGCGCGTCAGGCGTACGAAGTGCGGCAGCATGACGATGGCGATCGCGTACATCGCGTTCGCCAGCCCCGGCCCGAGCACGGCGACGACGGCGATGGCAAGGAGCAGGCTCGGCAGCGCCAGCATCACGTCCATCGAACGCATGATCGCGACCTCGACGACGCGGCCGCGGTGAAAGCCGGCGACGAGACCGAGCACCACGCCGCCGGCCAGCGACAACCCGACCGAGACCAGGCCGATCACGAGCGACAGCCGCGTGCCGTGGATCAGGCGCGAGAGGACGTCGCGGCCGACCGGGTCGGTGCCGAGGAGGAAGACGTGGCCGCCGACCGGCGTGAGCGACGGCATCCGCAAGGTCGCGTCGCGGTACTGCTCGGTCGGGTCGTACGGCGAGATGAGGTTGGCGAAGATCGCGCAGAGGACGAGCAGCACGACCACGCCGAGGCCGATCACGGCACCGCGGTTGCGGCGGAAGTCGCGCCACAGCTCGGCGGCGGGCGATGGCGGCGCGAGCGCCGGCGCCGCGGCGAGTGCCGTCGTGCTCATCCGTGGCGGATCCGCGGGTTGATGACGCCGTAGAGCACGTCGACGATCAGGTTGACGCCGATGATGATCGTCGCCGTGCACAGGATGCCGCCCTGCACGGCCGCGTAGTCGCGGCGGTGGATCGCCTCGACCAGCCACTTGCCGATGCCCGGCCAGGCGAAGATCGTCTCGGTCAGGATGGCTCCCGCGAGCAGCGTGCCGACCTGCAGGCCGATCGTCGTCACGACCGGGATCAGGGCGTTGCGCAGGGCGTGGATGGCGACGACGCGAAAGCGTCCCGCGCCCTTGGCCCGTGCGGTACGCACGTAGTCCTCGCGCAGCACCTCGAGCATCGACGAGCGCGTCATCCGCGCGATCACGGCGAGCGGAATCGTGCCGAGCGCCACGGCCGGAAGGATCAGGTGCGAGACGGCGCTGCGAAAGGCGCCCCGGTCGCCCGAGAGCAGCGAATCGACGAGCATGAAGCCGGTCACCGTCGGGATGTCGTACTGGATCGCCAGGCGCCCGGAGACCGGCGTCCAGCCGAGGCCGACCGAGAAGGTGAGGATCAGGAGCAGCCCCCACCAGAAGATCGGCATCGAATAGCCGGTGAGGGAAGCGCCCATCACCGTGTAGTCCCAGAACGAATTGCGCTTCACGGCGGCGACGATTCCCGCGGGCAGGCCGAGCAGCAGCGCGAACCCCATGGCGACGATCGACAGCTCGACCGTCGCCGGGAAGCGGGCGCTGAATTCCGAGAACACCGGCTCGTGCGTGATCGTCGAGACGCCGAGATCGCCATGCAGCGCGCGCCAGACGTATTCGACGTATTGCACCGGCAGCGGCCGGTCGAGCCCGAACTCGTGGACCAGTCGGTGATAGCGCTCCTCGGTCATCCCGCGCTCGCCCGAGAGCGCCTCGACCGGGTCGCCCGGAATGAGACGGATCAGCGCGAAGACGAGCAGCGTGATGCCGATGAAGGTCGGAACGACGAGGGCGAGGCGCCTGAAGACGAAGGAGAACATTGCCCTCACCCCCAACCCCTCTCCCGCACGCGGGAGAGGGGAGAAGGGTCATTGGCCGGTCATGTCCACCTTGTCGAAGTAGTGGTGCGCGGTGGCGTCCATCTTGTAGCCGGTCACTTCCTTGCGTATCGGATCGAAGCGCACCGAGTGGGCGATCGGGATCCACGGCGCCTCTTCGTGCGCGATGACCTGCGCCTTGGCATAGAAGCCGGCGCGGTCGGTCTGCCGCGTCGCCAGCTTGGCCATCTGGATCAGCTGCTCGAAGTCCTTGTCGCACCAGCGCGCGACGTTGCCCCCGCCCTTGACCGCGGCGCAGCCGAGCAGCGGGACGAAGAAGTTGTCGGGGTCGCCGTTGTCGCCCGACCAGCCGAACATCATCGCCTGCTGCTCGCCGGTCTTGCTGCGCTTCCTGTACTCGCCCCACTCGAAGGTGACGAGCTTGGCGTGCACGCCGACCTTCTCCCAGTCGGCCTGGATCAGCTCGGCCATGCGCTTGCCGTCGGGGTTGTACGGGCGCGTCACCGGCAGGTACCAGAGGTCGACGTCGACGCCGTTGCCGTAGCCGGCCTGCGCGAGCAGCGCCTTCGCCTTGGTCGGGTCGTAGGGATAGTCCTGGACGCGGTCGTTGTACGACCACAGCGTCGGCGGGATCGGGTTCTTCGCGACCTGGCCCGCGCCCTGGAACACCGAGTCGAGGATCGCCTTCTTGTTCACCGCCATGTTGAGGGCCTGGCGAACGAGCTTGGAGTCGAACGGCTTCTTCTCGACGTTGAAGGCGATGTAGCCGACGTTCAGGCCGTTCTGCTGGACCACGTTGATGTTCGGGTCGGCCTTCATCAGCGCCACGTCGGCCGGCTTCGGAAACGCCATCGCGTGGCACTCGCCGGTCTTCAGCTTGGCGTAGCGCACCGATGCGTCGGTCGTGATCGCATAGACGAGGTTGTCGATCTTCGGCCGGCCCGACCAGTGCGGGTCGAATGCCTTGTAGCGGATCACCGCGTCTTTCTGGTACGAGACGAACTGGAACGGGCCGGTGCCGATCGGCTCGCGGTCGACGATCTCGGGCGTCTTCGTCGCCATCATCCTGTCGGCGTATTCGGCGGACAGGATCGAGGCGAAGTCCATCGCCATGTCGGCCATGAACGGCGCCTCGGGCTTCTTGAGCACGAACTTGACTGTCATCGCGTCGACCTTCTCGACGCGGTCGACGATGTCCTTCATTCCCATGTCTTCGAAGTACGCGTAGGTCTGGCCCGGCGTCACCTTGGCGTATGGGTGGTTCGGGTCGGCCATGCGGTTGTACGAGAAGAGCACGTCGTCGGCGTTGAAGTCGCGCGTCGGCGTGAAGTGCGAGTTGCTGTGGAACTTGACGCCGCGGCGCAGCTTGAAGGTGTACGACATGCCGTCCGGCGCGGCCGTCCAGCTTTCGGCGAGTCCGGGGACGATGTTGGTCGTGCCTATGTCGAATTCGACGAGCCGGTTGTAGATCGGCACCGACGATGCGTCGAGCGTCGTTCCGGTCGAGAAGAACTGCGGATTGAAGCCCTCGGGGCTGCCTTCGGAGCAGTAGACGAGCGTCTTGGCGGCGAAGGCGGAGCTGCTGGCGGCGCTGGCAAGGGCGACGACGGCGAGCGTGGCGGCGCGCCGGAAAGTGCGAAGTGACATGAGCATTCCGATCGTAGGTGGTGGCGGCGCCAGAGCCCGGGCTGCGGCGCGGCGAAACGCGATGATAGGTCCGGCGCTTGCCGGTCTATGCCGTCGCGGACAGCCCGGCGTAGCAGTCCTGCACCGGCTTGGGCAGGGTCGCCCACATCGGCACGCTGGCCGCAGCGCGCGTGCCCGACGGGGCCGGGGCGTGCAACGCGGCCGAGCCGCTCGGCGTCGCGCAAGGCAACGCCGAGCGGCGATTGAACGGCGTCGATGCCCCGGCTGCCGACCTCTTCGGCGAGGCGATCCATCGTCGGGCTCAGATTCCACGGCTCGAC
>DATMGW010000569.1:0-2239 GCA_035555295.1 Caldimonas sp. | reverse complement strand
GCGGAAGAGGGCGAGCTTGCGATCGCCCGGGCCGAACACCGTCGCCGACCAGACCTGGGTCGTGCGGCCCAGGTGGTCGGCCCGGCACTCGGTACGCATCGTTCCTTCTCGCGTCGTGCCGAAGAAGTTGCTCTTCAGCTCGATCGTCGTGAAGTTCTTCGCCCCCGGCGGCAAGTGGGCGATGCTCGCGTAGCCCGCCGCCGTATCGGCAAGCAGCAGCACGCTTGCCGCATGCAGGTAGCCGTTCGGTGCGAGCATCCAGGGCAAGATCTCGACCTCCGCGTCGAGCTGCCCTTCTTCGATCCGCGTCACGACGAGGCCGAAGCGCCCGGGCAGGCAATCGGCCTGGCCCGCGTGCAGTCTCTCGGCGGTGATTTCGGGTCGCAGCATGGGGTTCGTCCCGGCCGTTCGCAGCGGCCGTGCCCAAGCATACCGAGACCCGACTCTCCCGGACCTGAGGAGAGTCTCGGTGCCCGGCCGACGCGATTGGCGGATACTTCCATGGATGATTGCGCCGGAACAGGATGCCGCTCGCCTGCAGGAGATCACGGGCCGCTTCTATTCGGGGCGGATCACCCGCGACGAGGCTCGCTCCAGCGTGATCGACGTCGTCCTGGCGCGGATCGGCTGCACCCGCGTGAGCCTGTGGAAGTTCGAAGCTCACGAGGGCGAGCTCGCCCTGCTCTGCTTCGCCTCCAGGGTGGCCGGCGGCGCGCTCGACACCAGCGAGCGGCGCCTCGCCCAAAGCGAGTATCGCGACTACTTCAACGCCCTGATCGAGCGCGGCGTCTTCGTCAGCGGCGACGCGATGAACGACCCGGCCCTGCAACCGATGCGCGAGCACTACCTGGTCGCAAACCACGTGATGTCGCTGCTCGATGTGGCATTCACTCTCAACGGCCGCACCTACGGCATGATTCGCTGCGAGGAGACGGAGTCGGCGCGCGCCTGGCGGGCCGGCGACGTGATGGCGCTGCGCGCCATCGTCACCCGGCTCGCACTGCTGATGTCGGACGCCGCCGAGTCGAGGCTGTGGCAGACGCCGTCGCGGCCGTTGCAAACGATCGCCACCGAGCCGCCGCCTTCGGCCACCCGCCGCTGAGGGCGGTGGCCACCCAACCGGAGATCGATCCCATGGGCGCAAACGAAGCCTTCACCAGTACCGCCGAAATCGGCCACTTCCTCGACGGCCGGCGCACGACCGGGTCGAGCGGCCGGCGCCAGCCGGTCTTCAACCCGGCCACCGGCGCCGTCGCGCGCCACGTCGCACTGGCTTCCGCGTCCGAGGTCGCCGCTGCCGTCGCCTCGGCGAAGGCGGCGTTCCCGGCCTGGGCCGAGACGCCGCCGCTGCGCCGCGCGCGCGTCCTCAACACCTTCCTCGGCCTGCTCAACCAGCACCGCGACACGCTCGCGGCGATGGTCACTTCCGAGCACGGCAAGGTCTTCACCGATGCGCAGGGCGAAGTGACGCGTGGCATCGACATCGTCGAGTTCGCGTGCGGCATTCCGCAGCTGCTGAAGGGCGACTACACGGAGCAGGTCTCGACCGGCATCGACAACTGGACGATGCGCCAGCCGCTCGGCGTCGTCGCCGGCATCACGCCGTTCAACTTCCCGTGCATGGTGCCGATGTGGATGTTCCCCGTCGCCATCGCCTGCGGCAACTGCTTCATCCTCAAGCCGAGCGAACGCGACCCGTCGCCCTCGCTCTTCATGGCCGAGCTGCTCAAGCAGGCGGGCCTGCCCGACGGCGTCTTCAACGTCGTGCAGGGCGACAAGGTCGCGGTCGATGCGCTGCTCGCCCACCCCGGCGTCAAGGCACTGAGTTTCGTGGGCTCGACGCCGATCGCCCGCTACCTCTACGAGACCGGTGCCAGACACGGCAAGCGCGTGCAGGCCCTCGGCGGCGCCAAGAACCACATGGTCGTCATGCCCGACGCCAACCTAGAGCAGGCGGTCGACGCGCTGGTCGGCGCGGCTTACGGCTCGGCGGGCGAGCGCTGCATGGCGATCTCGGTGGCGGTGCTGGTCGGCGACATCGCCGACAAGATCGTGCCGCTGCTTGCCAGGCGAGCGAAGGGGCTCGTCGTCAAGAACGGCATGGAGCTCGACGCCGAGATGGGACCGCTCATCACGAAGGACGCGCAGGCGCGCGTCGAGTCCTACATCGCGTCGGGCGTCGCCGACGGCGCGACGCTCGCCGCCGACGGGCGCGGGCTGGCCGTCGCCGGCCACGAGC
>DATMGW010000568.1:0-4017 GCA_035555295.1 Caldimonas sp. | reverse complement strand
GGCTGCCGCCTTCTTCGCCGGCGGCCGGGCAGCGGCGACCTTCGCTGCCGGCGCCTTCTTCGCCGCCGCTTTCCTGGCGACGACCTTGCGGGCCGGCGCCTTCTTGGCCGGAACCGGCTTGGTCGCCGCGGCCTTCTTCGCCGCACCCCGCTTCGCCGGTGTCCGGGTCTTCGCCTTCTGGAAGCCGACCTGCTCGGCGGCGAAGCCGAGCTCGCGCGCGTGGTCGAGCATCGGCCCGTAGCCCTTGTCGTTCGAGATGACGACGAAGCGCGCCTGCGGGTCGCGCGCCGCGATGTAGCCGATGTAGAAGGACAGGTGGAAGTCGAGCGCGTTCTTGCCCGTGCGCGCGATGCGCACCGGCGTCGCCCGCTCGCCGAACGCACCGTGATGCGATGCCACGTTCTTCTGGTTCGGGCCGTGGAACAGCCACAGGTCGGTCGCCTCGGGAACGAGCGCGCGCACGTCGGCATTGTTCGGCTGCACGTTCTCCCAGTCGATCAGCACGTGCGTCTTGCCCGGCGCCACGTCGAGCACGATCCCCGTCTGGTCGGCGAGCTGCGCGAGCTCGGCGGCGAAACGGCGCAGCTTGAGCTGCAGGGCTTTGATGTCCATCGTCGTTGTTCCGGCGTGCAGATGTGCAGCTAGTGATTAGAACTCGGCTGCAGCCACAGCTCCGTCGTCGCCACGACGACGCGGTTGCGCCCTTGCAGCTTGGCCTGGTAGAGCGCGACGTCGGCGCGAACGAGCAGGCGCGACGCATCTTCGGCGAAATCGCTCCATTGCGCGATGCCGATGCTCACCGACAACGGGACGCTCGTCCCCTCCAGCGACAAAGGATTTGCATCCAGATAGGCGCGCAGACGCTCGGCCACGCCTCGCGAGGTCTCCAGGGTCGCGTCGGGCATCAGCGCCAGGAATTCCTCGCCGCCGAATCGCGCCAGGCTATCGACTTCTCGCATTCCCTTCTTCAGCGCCCACGCCGCGTGCTTGAGGGCGCGATCGCCGACGGCGTGGCCGAAGCGGTCGTTGATCACCTTGAAATGGTCGAGGTCGAGCATCAGTACCGAGAAGGTCTCGCCCGTGCGCCGGCTGCGCTGCAGTTGCTTTTGCATCGCCTCTTCCATCGCGCGCCGGTTGAGCAGGCCCGTCAGCCCGTCGTGCCGCGAGAGATGGCCCAGGTTGGCGAGCAACCTGCCGACGACCAGCGCCATCAGCGTCGCGTGAAACGCCAGCGCGATGACCAGGTAGGCGAGCGCCGAGCCGACGTTGAGCCGGCTGTCGATGATCATCTCCGACGACACGGTGTCGGGCCACAACGCCGCCCGGACGCCTCGAAATCCGAAGCCGGCGGCGGCGGCGAGCAGCGGCACGGCCATCAGCCACGGCCAGCGAAGGTGCAGGTCGTCGCGTGAATGGCGATGCAGGTCGCGAGCCATGCTCACTGCAAGCAGCGCCAGCACGCCCGAGTTGACGCTGACGCGGATGCCGCCTCCGGAGGGCGACAGCCCGATGTACGCCGCCACCAGGACGAGGCCGAGCGCGATCCCGTGGGCGAGAAGCCGCTGCGGGTAGCCGATGAAGAGCCAGATGCCGCGCTGCAGCGCCATGAAGGCCACGATGCCGCACAGGTTGCCCGCGGCGCGAAGCATCTCGGCGTGCACCGCGGGGTGCAGGTGCATCGCCAGCGTGAGCAACGAAAAGCTGACGGCGCTCAACGCCGCGAACGCCGCCCAGTGCATTGCCGCGCGGCGCGTGTCGCCGGCGAGCCACGAGCCGAGCAGCCAGACGATCGCCAGCACGCCCTGCATCACGGCGATCATCGCGAAGGCGATGTCGGTGGCGGACCAGGATGAGAACTTCATGCGAACGGGCGATCAGCGGCCGCGGCTGCCTGTCCGGCGCGTCGCACGCAGGAGCAGGAACAGCGCCAGCCCGCAGCCCGGCCCGAGGAACAGCGCGGCGGCGAGGCACCATGGCAGGCCGCGCCAGCCGACGGCGCCCGCCTCGACGAGGATGAACAGCGTTACCACCACCGTGGCTGCCCAGACGCCGGGGTTGGCCAGGACCAGCACCGCTCCCGGCCAGAGGACGAGCGAGGCCAGCCAGACCGATGCGCTGAAGAGCGCCAGCGCGAGGTAGAGCAAGGGCAGGACGCCCAGGGGCGGCAACGCACGCTTCGCCGCCACGGGCGCGGGCGCGGCGTGGGCAGACGGTGCGGGAGCTGCATGGGTCAGCGCTGCGGCCTGCGGCTCGACCTCGCCGGCGATGCATTCGCGCACGAAGCGACCGATCCGCTCGGTCGCCTCGCGCGCCTCGGGTAGGAAGTCGAAGGCGGGGAACACGTGCGGCATGCCGTTCCACACGAGCAGCTGCGCGCCCGGGCAGCGCTGCGCCACGCGCACCGAGTCGTCGAGCAACAGCTCGCTGCTGCCGACGATCAGGAGCAGCGGCGGCATGCCGGTGTAGTCGCCGAAGACCGGCGAGACGTGCGGGTCGGTGCACAAGTCACGCCGCTCTGCCAGGTACACCGGAACCATCGCGTCCATCATGTCGGCGCTGAACATGTCGTCCTCGCCGTCGTTGCGCTGGATCGAGTCGCCGCTGTAGGTCAGGTCGGCGACCGGCGAAAGCGCCACCGCGCCGGCCGGCAGCGGCAATCCCTCGTCGCGCGCACGCAGGAGCAGGGCCAGCGTCAGGTTGCCGCCCGCCGAGTCGCCGGCGACGACGATGCGGCTCGCGTCGTGGCCCTCGTCGAGCAGCCAGCGATACGCCGCCATGCAGTCGTCGAGCGCCGCGGGGTAGCGGTGCTCGGGCGAGAGCCGATAGCTCGGCATCAGGCCGCGCGCCAGGCCCTCGCGGCAGATGCGCGCCAGCAGCGCGCCGTGCAGCTGCGGCGTCTCGGCGACGAAGGCGCCGCCGTGCAGGTACAGCACGACGCGGTCGTGCGGCACGCCCTCAACGTCGACCCAGGTCGCGGGTACGGTGCCGGCGCTGACGGGATGGGTCCGCACGTCGGGCAGCGGGCTGCCGAGCGCATCGAGACGCGCCGCCGCCTTGCGCAGGAGGAGCGGGTCCGACACCAGCTTCATCTGCTCCCGCATCAGGTGCAGCGCCGGGAAGAGCAGGGTGCGGCCGAGGCCGTCGCGCAGTCGGGTCAAGCGCTTCTCCGTGAGGGTGGACAGGCGGCCTGTGCCGCATCCAGGATCGACGAACGGCAGTCCGCAAAGGGCAAGTATCGGTGGCCCGGTCCGCGTCGACTATCGCGAAGGCTCCCGCACTGGCGAAGGATGCATCGATCGCGGGGCTGGTACCGGATCAGTTGCGGAAGGCGCCGAACCGGTCCTGCAGCTCGCCCAGGGACTCCAGGCGCCGGGCGGCATCGGTCCGCAGCCGGCGAACCACGTGATCGAGCATCAGGTTGGTCAGGCTCAGAAACGGAGCCTGACTGTCCCAGAACAGGTTGCTCTCGGTGTTGACGGTCAGGACCTCGTCCGTGCAGTCGCGCGCCCAGTGGCAGTGGCTGTCGCAGATCATCACCACGCCGATGCCCTGCACCCGGCATTGCTCGGCGAGCAGCCGGCTGAACTTCGTGTAGCGGCGCATCTCGAACAGCACCAGACAGGGCTTCTTTGCGGTGCCGGCGAGCAATTCGGCGAAGGTGCCGTCCCTGCCGTCGAGCACGCCGACCCCCGGCCGCAGGTATTGCAGGCGCGCCGCAAAATCGGACGCGAGCCCGCCGAGAGTCTGAAAGCCGGCGACGAAGACCTGATCGCTGCCAACAAGCCGCGCGATCGTGCGGTTCCACAGCGGCGTGCCGACGAGCTCGTACACGGCGATCAGCGAATTCACTTCCATCTGCAGGTTGTCGTGCAGCGCGGCGCCTCCGCCGGCGTTACCCCGGATGCGCTCGAGGCGGCCGGTGACGAGCAAACCCGGGCTCGCCGCGGCGCCACGTAGCTCGCCCTTCAGGTCACCGAAACCGCTGTAGCCGATCGAGCGCAGGAAGCGGCCGACCGT
>DATMGW010000567.1:0-10075 GCA_035555295.1 Caldimonas sp. | reverse complement strand
CTGGAACGAGGGCGCCATCCGCTTCTACGAGCGCATGGGCGCGACGGTGATGCCCGACTGGCGCATCTGCCGCATCGCCGGCGAGACGCTCGCGGCCTTCGGCGCTGGCAGCCCGAACCCCGCCCCTGACGGCAATGGCTGAGACGGCCGTCGACCGCTACGCCGAATTGCACGCCGGCTTCCGCTGGCATGTGCCCGAGCGCTTCAACCTCGCCGAGGTCTGCTGCACGCGTTGGGCGCGCGCGACGCCCGAGGCCATCGCGATCCGCTACGAGCACGAGAGCGGCGCGCGCCGCGACTTCACCTATGCCGAGCTCGGCGACCACGCCGATCGCCTCGCCATCGCGCTGCGTCGCCTCGGCGTCGGCCGCGGCGACCGCGTCGCCATCGTCATGCCGCAGCGCTTTGAGACGGCCGTCGCGCACATCGCCCTCTATCGCCTCGGCGCCGTCGCGATGCCGCTGTCGATGCTGTTCGGACCGGAGGCGCTCGAATACCGCATCAACGACAGCGGCGCGCGCCTCGCCCTCGTCGACGAGAGCGGCATCGACAACGTGCTCGCGGCGCGGCCGCTCTGCGCGCAGCTCGCGACCGTCGTCGCCGTCGGCGCTGCCGAAGGCCGCGGCGACGTCGATTGCAGCCGCCTCCTCGCCGACTCGAGCGCGCTGCCCGCGGCCGTCGTGACGCAGGCCGACGACCCGGCCGTCCTCATCTACACGAGCGGCACGACCGGGCCGCCGAAGGGAACGCTGCTGCCGCACCGCGTGCTGGTCGGCAACCTGCCGGGGTTCGTCTGCAGCCAGAACTGGTTTCCGCAGGACGACGCCGTGTTCTGGTCGCCCGCGGACTGGGCGTGGACCGGCGGATTGATGGATGCCCTGCTGCCGACGCTGTACTTCGGCCGCGAGATCGTCGCGTATCACGGCCGCTTCGCCCCCGAGACCGCGTTCGATCTGCTCGAGCGGTACCGCGTCACGCACACCTTTCTCTTCCCGACGGCGCTGAAGGCGATGATGAAGGCGCTGCCCGAGCCGCGGACGCGCCATGCGCTCGCGCTGCGCGCAATCATGAGCGCGGGCGAGGCCGTCGGCGACGCTGTCTTCGCCTGGTGCCGGGACCGGCTCGGCGTCGTCCCGAACGAGATGTTCGGGCAGACCGAGATCAACTACATCGTCGGCAACTGTGCCGTGCGCTGGCCGGCGCGCCCCGGCAGCATGGGTCGCCCGTATCCCGGCCATCGCGTCGCCGTGATCGACGACGACGGCCGCGAATGCGCGCGCGGCACGCCCGGTGATGTCGCCCTGCATCGGCGCGACATGCACGGCGACCGCGACCCGGTCTTCTTCCTCGGCTACTGGAAGCGCGACGACGCGACGCGCGCCAAGTTCACCGGCGACCCGGACGACAGCTGGTGCCGCACTGGCGATACCGCGGTGATGGATGACGACGGCTACCTGTGGTACCAGGGCCGCAGCGACGACGTCTTCAAGGCTGCCGGCTATCGCATCGGCCCGAGCGAGATCGAGAACTGCCTCGTCAAGCACGCCGCCGTCGCCAACGCCGCCGTCGTTCCCATGCCGGACCGGGAACGTGGCGCGCTCGTCAAGGCCTACGTCGTCCTGGCGCCCGGGTTCGCGCCTTCGGCCGAACTCGAGCGCGAGCTGCAGGCGCACGTGCGTGGCAAGCTCGCGCCTTACGAGTACCCGAAGGAGATCGAGTTCATCGACGCCTTGCCGATGACGACGACGGGCAAGGTGCAGCGCCGCGTCCTGCGCCTGCGTGAAGCGGAAAAAGCGAAGGCGCGCTGAACAGCGCGCGCTCGCTCGCGAACCGGTCGTTCAGTTGACCTGACCGCGCAGCTCGCCGCCCGGGTTCGCGGCAGTGTGCAGGTTGATGTACCACTTGCCGGCCTTCAGGTCGGCGACCTGCGCGTCGGTCAACGTGGCGCTGCCGGTGATCGGGCTGGGCAGGCTGCTGGCAGGGAAGGGAACCACGACGCCGGCATTGGCGCTGGCCGTCGCCGGGCCGTGGAAGTGGCCGGCCGTCACCGGACCGGTCGTCCCGGAATAGGTGATCGTCCAGGTCAGCGAGTTGCCGCTCAGGTTGACCTTCGCCGAGCCGCTACCGCCGCTCGAGTTCGGCGGCACTTCGTTGGAGCCCTTCAGCGTGGCCGACATTTCGCCCGGCGCCATCGCCGGCTTGGCCGCCGACGACGACATCGAATCCATCATGCCGCATCCGCCGAGGGCGAAGGCTCCGGCGACGAGGACGCTTCCTAGGGCATATCGACGATCGATCATCGCTTTCTCCTGAATTGATTTGGGTTTGCGCACCGGCCATGGCACTTGCGTGCGGCGAGGTCTGCGGGGCAAATCATATGCCGTCCGGCAACCGGCCGTTCGCTGCGACGCGCCTCGGCCCGCCGCCCGGAACGCCGATGTGGTCGAATCGGCGCATGAGCGGTCGACCGAACATCGTCTTCATCGTCGCCGACGACCTCGGCTTCGCCGACCTCGGCTGCTATGGCGGCCGCGTCCCCGTCTCGCCCGTGCTCGATCGACTCGCCGCCGGCGGGGTGCGCTTCACGCAGGGCTACGCCAACTCTCCGGTCTGCTCGCCGACGCGATTCGCGCTGATGACGGCGCGCTACCAATACCGCCTGCGCGGCGCCGCCGAAGAGCCGATCAACAGCAAGAGTCGCGGCAGCACGACGCTCGGGCTGCCCCCCGCGCACCCGACGCTGCCTTCGCTGCTCAAGGCAGCGGGCTACCGCACCGCGCTCGTCGGCAAATGGCACCTCGGCTATCCACCGGCGTTCGGCCCGCTGCGCTCAGGCTACGACGAATTCTTCGGCCCGATGTCGGGCGGCGTCGACTACTTCAGCCACCGCGATTTCCGCGGCACGCCCGACCTCTGGCAGGGCGAGTCCGAATATCGCGAGGAAGGCTACCTGACCGACCTCATCTCGCGGCGCGCCGTCGAGACGGTGCGGCGTTTCGCGAAAAGCGCGCCCTTCTTCCTCAGCGTCCACTACACGGCGCCGCACTGGCCGTGGGAAACGCGCAACGACGCGGCGCTCGCCGAAGAGGTCAAGGACAACCTGTTCCACCTGCACGGCGGCAACATCCACACCTACCGCCGCATGATCGAGCACATGGACGAAGGGATCGGCTGGATCGTCGCCGCGCTCGAATCCGAAGGCGTGGCCCGCGACACGCTCGTCGTCTTCACGAGCGACAACGGCGGCGAGCGCTTCTCCGACAACTGGCCGCTCGTCGGCGGCAAGATGGACCTGACCGAAGGCGGCATCCGCGTTCCCTGGATCGCGCACTGGCCGGCGCAGATCGCCGCCGGCGGATCGAGCGAGCAGCTCAGCATGACGATGGACTGGTCGGCGACACTGCTCGAGGCCGCCGGAGTCGCCGCCGATCCGGCGTACCCGCTCGACGGCGTCTCGCTCCTCGGCGTCCTGCGCGACGCGACGCATTCTTTCGAGCGGCCGCTGCACTGGCGCATGAAGCATCGCGGCCAGCGCGCCCTGCGCAGCGGAAAGTGGAAGTACCTGCGCATCGACGGACACGACTACCTCTTCGACCTTCTGGCCGACGAGCGCGAGCGCGCCAACCTCGGGTCGCGCGACCCGGAGCGATTGCAATCGATGCGCGAAGACTGGGAAGCGTGGAACGCGACGATGCCGCCGATCCCTGACGACGCGACGGTGAGCCTCGGCTACGGCGCCAAGGACATGCCGCAGCGATAGGGCGCTTGCTACGATCGGCGCGATCCCCTTGGCGTTGCGTGCACAGAAGACGACCGATGACCGTACCCGAAGAACCCCGCATCGACGCCGCTCCCGTCCGGCGCTTTCGCGACTCGCGCTACCGGGCGCAGGCCGCCACGCTCGGCGAGCTACGGCACAAGATCGACGCGGTCGACGCGCAGGTCGTCGAGCTGATCGCCGCGCGCGCATTGTGCGTGCGCGATGCGACGCGCTTCAAGCGCGATGCCTTCCAGGTCGCGGCGCCGAAGCGCCAGGCCGAAGTCCTGGCGCGGGTCCGCGCTCTCGCCGCCGCACGAGCCAACGATTTTCCGCCGCTGCCCGATCTCGTCGAGTCAGCCTACCGCGTGCTCGTCGCCGGCTTCGTCGCCTGCGAAGAGCGCTTTCTTGCCGAGACCGAGACGATCGAGCCATGACCCTGTTGCCGCGACGCCTTCTGATTCCGTTCCTGCGCGGCGCCGCCGCGCTCGCGCTCGCCTGCGGGGGTGCGAGCGCGCTCGCGCAAGGCTGGCCGAACCGGCCGATCCACATCGTCATTCCGTACGGCGCCGGATCGTCGCCCGACGTGTTCGCGCGCATCGTGGCCGAAAAGATCGCGCCGCGGCTGGGCCAGGCGATCGTCGTCGACAACCGCGCCGGGGCCGGCGGCAACACCGGCACCGGCGCGGTCGCCAGGGCGGCCGGCGACGGCTACACCTTCCTCGTCAGCACGAACGGGCCGCTCGTCTACAACACGGTGCTCTACAAGAAGCTCGGCTACGACCCGTTCGTCGAGTTGCGACCGGTCGTCCTCGGCGGCGCGCAAGCCAATGTCTGCGCCGTGCGCTCCGACTCGGGGATCAAGAGCATCGGCGAGCTGGTCGGCGCGATGAAGGCGCATCCGGGCCAGTTCAATTTCGCGTCGACTGGCGTCGGCAGCCTGTCGCAGCTCGGCGTCGAGTTGCTCAAGGCGAAGACGAACACTTTCGCCGTGCACATTCCGTACGCGTCGTCGCCGCTCGCCATCCTGGCCCTGCTGCAAGGCGACGTGCAGTTCGCCTGCGTCCCCGCGGTGGCCGTGATGCCGCAGGTGAAGTCCGGCAAGCTCAGGCCGCTCGCCGTCTCGACGGCCAGGCGCAGCGTCTTCATGCCCGACATTCCGACGTTGAAGGAAGCGGGCCTGCCCGACGTCGAGAACACGGCCTGGATGGCGTTCATGGCGCCTGCCGGCACGCCGACCGAGATCGTCGAGCGGATGAACCGAGAGATCAACGACGCGCTGCTGCTTCCCGACGTGCGCGAGAAGCTCGCCGGGCAATTCATGGAGCCGGTCGGCGGATCGAGCGAAGACCTGCGCAAGTTCCTGCAGCACGAGCTCGTCGTGATGACGCCGATCATCAAGCGCAGCGGCGCGACCTCGGAGTAGCGGCTTGCCGGGCGCCTTCGACCTGCAGCGCTTCGTCGACGCGCAGGCGCCGCTCTATTCGCGGGTCGCGGCCGAGCTCGCGGCGGGCGAGAAGCGCAGCCACTGGATGTGGTTCGTCTTCCCGCAGCTGAAGGGACTGGGCCGCAGCGCCATGGCCGAGCGCTACGGCATCGCCGGCGCCGACGAGGCGCGGGCCTATCTGGCGCACGCGCTGCTCGGCCCGCGTCTGCTCGAATGCACGGGGCTCGTGCTCGCGGTGCGCGGCAAAACGGCGCTCGAGATCCTCGGTGCGCCCGACGACCTGAAGTTCCGCTCGTCGATGACCTTGTTCGATCGCGTCGCACCCCGGCAGCGCGAGTTCGCCGAAGCGCTGCACCGCTATTTCGGCGGACGGCCGGACGAGCGGACCCTCGCTCTTCTCTAGCAGCTAGGGGCCCGGGGGCAGGCTATCTACCGATTCCCAAGGCGGCGCTGCGGCATATTCTGCGGCGGGGCCCCTCTGGCGAAGAACCCTCGGGGTCCTGCCCGGCTGCACCCATGGAGAAGCTGTCATGACCCACCCGATCGCCCGTCGCCTGTTTTGTGGGCTCGTCTTCGCAGTCGCGTCGCTCGCCGCGACGCTGGCCGGCGCACAGGCGACCCGCCAGTTCAGCTTCGCCTACGACCAGCCGCCGACGACGGCCTACGGCATCGCCGGCAACATGTTCGACGCCAAGCTCAAGGAACTCTCCGGCGGCAAGCTGAGCATCAACCAGTTTCCCGGAGCGCAGCTCGGCCAGGAACCGCAGATGCTGCAAAAGCTGCGCGCCGGCGACATCGATTTCGTCATCACCTCGACCGCCAACGCCTCGACGCTGGCGCCGCAGGCCGGCGTCTTCTCGCTGCACTTCATCTTCCGCGACCAGCAGCACCTGCAGCACGTGCTCGCCGACCCGGCGATCACGGCCGAGTTCCGCGACATGGTCAAGGACTCGGTGCAGGGGGCACACGTGCTCGGCCTGATGACGATGGGCATGCGCAACATGTACAGCAAGCAGGAGGTGAAGTCGATCGACGACATCAAGGGCAAGAAGGTCCGCGTCCAGGCGACCAAGACCGAGGACACGCTGTTCCCGGCCTACGGCGCGCAGACCGTGCACATGCCGTTCGGCGACGTCTACACCTCGCTGCAGACGGGCGTCGTCAACGTCGCCGAGAACGGCGTCAACGTCTACCTCGCCAACAAGCACTACGAGGTTGCGCCGGTGCTGTCGACGACCGAGCACGAGGCGAACAACAACTGCATCTGGGTCAGCGAGAAGACCTGGATGAGCCTGACGCCCAAGCAGCAGGGCTGGGTCCAGGCGGCGGCGTCCGAGGTCAGCCGGCGCGAGCCGGCAATGGCACTGCAGCTCGAGAAGGACTCCGCCGACAAGCTGAAGTCGATCGGCGTCAAGGTCGTCGAGGGCGTCGACAAGTCGGGCTTCATCAAGGCGGCCCAGCCGGTGCAGGACCAGCTCGCCGCCGAGCTCGGCCCGCACGCGGTCAAGCTCCTGAAGATGGTCCGCGAGGTCAAGTAGCAGCGCGGCGGCGCGCCGCGGCGGGCGCGCCGGCACGCGCCGTCCTTCGCCGACACGCGACGACGAAAGGTCGAGATGGCCGACACCCGTGCCCTGATCCTGCAGCGGCATCGCCACCTCAAGTGGAAGGCCTTCGACCGGCTCGAGGCGCTGCTGATGATCCTGTGCGGCGTCTGCATCGCCATGTTCACGCTCGCGGTGCTGTGCGACGTCGTGACGCGCACGCTCGGCGCGCCGTGGCTCTGGCTGCAGCAGGTGACGACGGCCTTCTTCGCCTGGGGCGTGTTCGTCGGCATGGCGGCGGCGACGCGGCGCAACGACCACTTCTACCTGAGCGAGATCACCAAGCGCATGACCGGTGCTTCGCGCAGCGCCATCGAGATCGCCAACCGCCTGGTCGTCCTCGTCGTCGCGTTCATGCTCGTCTGGTTCGGCTGGAAGAATGCGGTTCTCGATCTCGGCAGCTACCGCATGCCGTCGCTGATCCCGCTGACCGTCTACACCGCGATCGTTCCGGCGGCCGGCGTCCTGATCGCGCTGTTCTCGATCGAGCAGCTCGTCAACGGCTGGAAGCACGGCTTCGAAGGGCCCGAGGATCGCGACAACATGCCGGAAGCAGGGCTCGCCGAATGAGCGGCGGCGCCATCCTGTGCCTGATGGCGTTCCTCTTCCTGCTGCTCGGCTACATGGGCGTGCCGGTCTCGTTCGCGCTGATCGCGGGTGTCCTCCTCGCCACCGGGCTGACGCCGATCAGCATGCAGTCGATGGTCGGGCAGCTCTTCCACGGCATCGACTCCGAAGCGCTGCTCGCCGTCCCGTTCTTCCTGCTCGTCGGCGAGCTGATGGCGTCATCGGACGTCGTGGCTCGGATGATCCGGCTCTCGCAGACGCTGGTCGGGCACATGCGCGGCGGCCTGGCGCAGGTCGTGACGCTGTTCAGCATGTTCTTCGCCGGCATCTCCGGCTCGTCGACCGCCGACGTCGCCGTGCTGAGCCGGACCGTCGCCCCGGAGATGGACAAGGAGGGCTACGACCGCGGCTTCACCGCGGCGCTGATCGCCTCGGCATCGACGATGGCCAACCTGATCCCGCCGAGCATCATGGCCGTCGTCTACGGTGCCACCGGCAACGTCTCGATCGGCGGGCTGTTCCTCGCCGGTGTCGTCCCCGGCGTGCTGATCGGCATCGGCCTGATGGTCTACAGCTACTTCTGGGGGCCGGTCGGCGTCAAGAAGAAGCGCGCCAGCTTCGCCGAGGTGGCGATCGCGGCGCGCGGCTCGGCCCTGCCGCTGGTGATCCCGGTCATCATCATGGGCGGCATCCTGAGCGGCTGGTTCACGCCGACCGAGGCCGGGATGATCGCCGCGGTCTACATCCTGGTCGTCCTCATCCCGGTGCTGCGGCCGCGTCACGTCTTCGAGCTGCCGCGCGACTTCATGTACGCGGGCCTCCTCTATTCGCTGCCGCTCGCAGCGGTGGCGGGGGCGTCGGCGTTCGGCTGGATGGTGGCCTTCCTGCGCGGCCCCGACATCGTCGCGACCTACATCGGCGGAATCGCCGGGACGAGCGGGCCGATGATCATGGGCCTGCTCGTCGTCCTCTTCATCATCGTCGGCGACTTCATCGACGCGGTTCCGGCGATCATCATCTTCATGCCGATCATCATCAAGCTCACCGACCTCGGCCACATCAAGCCGCTGCACATGGGCGTGGTTATCATCACGACGCTCGTCTTCGGGCTGATCACGCCGCCCTATGGGCTGTCGCTGCTCGTCGCGTCGAAGTACGTCGGCGTCGGCTTCGGGCGCGCGCTGGTGCGCTCGCTGCCGCTCTACGTCGTCTTTCTCGCGACGATCGCCTTCACCGTGCTGTTGCCCGACGTCGTGCTGTGGCTGCCGAAGACGCTGTTCCCGGAATCGGTCGGCTGCTTCAAGTCGCCGACCGGCGCCGGCTATATCTGCCCATGAGCGCACTGCTGCAATCCGGGCAGGCGGCAACCGGCGCGAATGGGGCTCCTGCGTTCCAATTGCGGCCGCTGACGCCGCACCTGGGCGCCGAGGTCTCGGGGCTCGATCTCACGAGTGACATTTCACCCGACGCCTTCGCCGCGCTGTACGCCGCGTTCCTGCGCTACCAGGTGCTCGTCTTTCCGCCGCACGAGCTGGCGCCCGCGGCGCAGGTCGCGCTCGCGCGGCGCTTCGGCGAAGTGCAGGTGCACGTCATGTCGCGCTATCACGCCGACGGCTTTCCCGAGCTCTACCGGCTCTCGAACCTCGACGCGCGTGGGAATCCGAACGGCCGCCATCCCGACAAGGGAACGCTCGTCTGGCACACCGACGGCTCGTGGCGGCGTGTCACCGGGCAAGCGACGATCATCTATGGCGAGATCGTCCCCGAGAGCGGCGGCGAGACCCACTTCTGCGACATGTACGGCGCCTGGGAGCGGCTCGACGCGGCGTGGAGGGCGCGCATCGCGGGCCTGCGCGCCGTGCATAACCTCGACTTCTCGCGCACACGCCGGCACGGCAGCGAGCCGATGACCGACGCCGAGCGTCGCGAGGCGCCTCCGGTCGACCACCCGATCGTTCGCTGGCATCCGGAGACGCGCCGCGCCTGCCTTTACCTGGGCGACCATGCGGAATCGATCGTCGGCATGGCGTACGACGAAGGCCGGGCCCTGATCGAGGAGCTCAACGCGATGGCGGTGCACGCCGACCTGAGCTACGAGCACCGCTGGAAGGAGAACGAGCTGATCGTCTGGGACAACCGCTGCCTGATGCACCGCGCCACGCCGTACGACCCGTTCATGCAGCGCCGCGTCGTGCGCCGCTGCACCGTACTGGGCGAAGTGCCGCTGGCCTGCAGCGATCGAAGTGAGACGACCTGATCCGGTGCGGAAACACGTCGCTCGCCGAAGCGGCACGGCGCTGAGCCGTCGAGCCCGATGAGTCGTATCGCCATCGTCAGCGCGATGCGCGAAGAGCTGCGCGCGCTGCTGGCGCAGATGCCGGACGAAGCGCCGCAGGTCCGCGGCGGGCGCGAGTTCTGGGTCGGCCACCTGGACGGGCACGAGGTCGTCACGGTGCTGTCCGGGATCGGCAAGGTCGCCGCGGCGACGACCGCGACGTTGCTCTGCGCCGAGTTCGGCGTCGAGCGGGCCGTTTTCACCGGCACGGCCGGCGGGCTGCACGAGCGGGTTCGCGTCGGTGACGTCGTCGTCGCCGACGCGCTGCTCCAGCACGACATGGACGCGTCGCCGATCTTTCCGCGCTACGAGGTTCCGCTCTACGGCACCGATCGCTTCGCCGCCGACGCGTCGATGTCGGCGGCGCT
>DATMGW010000566.1:0-4367 GCA_035555295.1 Caldimonas sp. | reverse complement strand
CGAGGAAGAGTACGACGAAGCAAACGTGCCGCAGCAGCCCTACGTCTACCAGACGCGGCTGCCCTGAGCGAACCTCTCCAGGAGCCGATGAGCGCCTACCCGGCCATCGCGGCCGAGCCCGTCGCGGGCAGCGCTGCCGCTGACGAGCCCGTCGACGGCATCGCCGTCGCCCGCCTCTACGGCGAGCCGCTGTTCGCGCTGCCGAACGACCTCTACATCCCGCCCGACGCGCTCGAGGTCTTCCTCGAGGCATTCGAAGGGCCGCTCGACCTGCTGCTCTACCTGATCCGGCGGCAGAACTTCAACATCCTCGACATCCCGATGGCGAGCGTGACGCGGCAGTACCTCGCCTACGTCGAGCAGATCCGCAGCTCGAACCTCGAGCTGGCGAGCGACTACCTGCTGATGGCGGCGATGCTGATCGAGATCAAGTCGCGCATGCTGCTGCCGCCGCGCAAGTCCGCCGACGGCAAGGAGGCCGAGGACCCGCGCGCCGAGCTCGTGCGCCGCCTCGTCGAGTACGAGCAGATGAAGCTCGCCGCGGCGCGGCTCGACGCCTTGCCGCTGCTCGGGCGCGACTTCCTGCGCGCCCAGGTCGCGATCGAGGAAGCGATGGCGCTGCGCTTGCCCGAGGTCGTTCCGACCGACCTGCGCGAAGCCTGGGCCGACCTGGTGAGGCGGGCACGGCTGACCCAGCACCATCGCATCACGCGCGAGCAGCTGAGCGTGCGCGAGCACATGAGCCTGCTCCTGCGCGCCTTGCAGGGGCGGCGCTTCGCGATCTTCGAAGAGCTGTTCGAGCCCGATCGCGGCCCGCAGATGCTCGTCGTCACCTTCATCGCCCTGCTCGAGCTGGCGCGCGAGCATCTCATCGAAGTGACGCAGGCCGAGGCTTTCGCGCCGATCTACGTGAGGCTGGCGTACCAGGCGTCTTGAGGAGGTTGCAGGGGCCTCGGCAGCCCGCTCCGCCTCGCCGATATGCCGTTATTTCGAGCTGAGCTTGAAAGCGATCATCGCGCGCAGCTTGTTGGGAAGCACCGGCTTGATGAGCAGGTGGAAGTCGTGCTCGAGCGCTTCCTTGTCGTGGCCGGTCATGCTGCTGCCGGTGACGATGATCGCCGGCAGGGCGGCGCCGAAGCGAGAGCGCAAGGCGGTGATCGCGGCGACGCCGGTCTCGCCCGGATCGAGCCGGTAGTCGGCGATGACGAGCGCCGGCTTGACGAGCGCCGGGTCGCTCGCCTCGGCCCACGCCTTCGTCGCCGCGACGCTGTCGAAGGCCTCGATCGTCGCGCCCCAGCCGCGCAGCAGCACCTCGAGTCCTTCGCGAACCGCCGGCTCGTCCTCGACGACGACGATCAGGCGACCCTCGAGCGTGACGCCGATCGGCGCCTTGCCCGGCACGGCGCGAGCGCCCGCCCGCGGCGTCTTTCCGGGCGGCAGCTCGAGGGTGAAGACAGTGCCGCGCCCCATCTCCGAACGGAGCGCGAGCGGCGCGTTCATCAAGGCCGCGAGTCGCTTGACGATGGCCAGGCCGAGGCCCAGCCCGCGCTTGCCCTCGCCCGTCGCGGCCGCGGCGGTCCCGGGCACCTGGTAGAACTCCTCGAAGACGCGAGCGCGCTCGTCCTCGCGGATGCCGGGCCCCGTGTCCCACACCTGGAGCAGCAGGCGATCGCCGCGGCGCCGCGCGCTCACCAGCACCGAGCCGTCGCTCGTGTAGCGGATCGCGTTGGAAACGAGATTGCGCAGGATGCGCTCGACGAGCAGCGGGTCGGCGAGCGCAGCGAAGCGGCCGCCGCGAAAGCGCAGGGCGAGCCCCTTCTCGAATGCCGCCGGCTCGAAGTGCAGGCGGAGCTTGCGAAAGATCTCGGCGATCTCGAAGCTTTCCGGGTTGACGTCGACGCCGCCGCTGTCGATGCGCGTGATGTCGAGCAGCTCCGAGAACAGGCCCTCGAGCGCGTCGACCGATTCGTTGATGCTGTGGACGAGTTGCGCCACCTCGGGCTCGTGCGTGCGCTGGCGCAGCGCTTCGGCGAACAGGCCCATCGCGTGCAGCGGCTGGCGCAGATCATGGCTGGCGGCGCTGAAGAACTGCGTCTTGGCGCGGTTCGCGACCTCGGCTTCGTGGCGCGCCACGTCGGAAACGGTCTTCTCGGCGCGCAGCTGCACGGCGAGCGCTTCGGTGCGCAGCTTCAGTTCGATGTTGCTGTCGAAGGACGCACGGTAGTTCCGGCCGAGCAGCATGATCATTCCCATCGCGACCGCCATGACGATGGCGAGCTGCCAGCTGATGTCGGCCTGTTGCGCGGCGACGGCGGCGATCGCCGGGACGAAGACGAGCAGGACGAAGACGATGAACAGCGCGAACTGCGGCGCCAGGATCGGCACCGAGGCGACGCAGAAGGTGTAGACGACGAGGATCAGGCCGATCTGGTGCAGGCCGCTTCCGTAGTCGTAGAAGAGCCACGCCGCCGCGCCCCACAGCGCGCCCGAGGCGAGCACGCCCGCCTGCCAGAGGCGAAGCCGCGTCAGCAGGCCCGCGGTCGTCTCGGGTTCGTTGCCGGCGAAGCGAAGCGCCAGGCCGACGCGCAGCAGCCAGACGACGGCGAACATGATGCCCCAGCCGAGGCGAAGCATCGAAGGCGCCGCGCCGGCGAAGATGAGCTCGATGACGAGCGCGCCGACGAAGTGGCCGGCCAGCGACGTGCGGTTGAACGCAAAGGTGCCGCGTACGTGGTCGCGCAGGAGCAGGAAGCTGTCGAGCGGGGCGTCGGCAGCGGGCGCTGGCGCGGGCACGCCGGCCGGCGCCGCTAGGACGATGCCCGCGGTGGCCATGGCGTGACGCCGCCCTGGCTCGACATCTGGCTCACCGCGAGGACGGCCTGCGTGCGCGAATTGACGCCGAGCGTGCGCAGCACGGCGGCGACGTGATCCTTCACCGTCTCGACCGAGAGATTGAGCTCGCGCGCGATCAGCTTGTTCGACTGGCCGCGCAACAGCAGGCCGAGCACGTCGGTCTGGCGCGGCGTCAGCTTGAACGCGGCGAGCGCGGCGCGCGACGTCGCCGGTGCAGGGTGCGGGTCGCTTTCGGGAGCGGCCTCGGCGTCGCCGCTCATCGTCATCTGCGGCACGTAGACCCCGCCCTTCATGACGACGTGCAGCGCTTCCTGCAGCGTCTCGTTGCTCGCCCGCTTCGGCACGAAGCCCATCGCCCCGAGGTCGATCGCGCGGATGACGTCGGCGCTGCGGTCCGACGCCGAGACGACGACGACGGGAACCGCCGGATAGGCATTGCGCAGCTCGGCGAGCAGCTCGAAGCCGTCGGCGTCGCCGAGGCGAAGGTCGAGCAGCACCAGATCGAACGACGGGTCGGCGACGAGCGCCTCGCGCGCGCCGCGCGCGCCGGCGACGCCGACCACCGAGACGTGTTCGCCGATCCCCTGGATGACGTTCTGCAACGCCGTCAGGATCAGCGGGTGATCGTCGATGAGCAGGACCTTCATCGTGATGGCGGCCCTCATGTATAGCGGCGGGCGACCGACTCGGCGATGCAGACCGGCTTGTCGGACCCTTCTCGTTCCATCTTCACCTCGGTCGTCAATTGCGCGCCGCCCTCGAGCGGCTCGTACTTCAGGAGCCGGAAGTGCCCGCGCAGCCGGCTGCCGCTCGGCACCGGCGCGGGGAAGCGAACCCGGTTCAGCCCGTAGTTGACACCCATCTTCGTATCGCGGACTTCGAAGGCGTTGGCGGCCATCTCGGGCAGGAGCGACAGGGTCAAAAAGCCGTGCGCGATCGTCGTTCCGAACGGGCCGGCCTTGGCCCGCTCGGGGTCGACGTGGATCCACTGGTGGTCGCCCGTCGCCTCGGCGAAGCGCTGGATGCGATCCTGCGTCACCTCGACCCAGTCGCCGACGGCGATCTCCTGGCCCACCAGGTACTGCAGCTCGGCGAGCGTCGCGAAACTCTTCATCGACGCCCGCCGGGCCGCCCCAAGGGCGTCGACGCCCCCTCGGGGGGGCAATGAACGGAGTGAAGCGCCATCGGTCTTCATTTCAGTTGACCCAGACGATGATCGGTTCCCACTGCTCGCGGTCGCGCTCGAAGCGCACCGACGAGACGTCCCACAGCGTCAGGCCGTGCGCCGCCAGATGCACGTAGTTCTGCGTGTCGCGCAGGAAGCCGAGCAAGGGTACCCGAACCGAGGCGAGAAAGTTGCGCAGCTGGTCGGTGGCGATCGTCCCTTCGCGGGTGCGCGTTCCGACGACGGCGAGCTCCACGTTCGGACTGCGCCGGTGCGCCAGCAGCTGACCGATGAATTCGTGCGTCGCCTGGATGTCGAAGATGCTCGGCTGCAGCGGAATCAGCACCTT
>DATMGW010000565.1:0-5740 GCA_035555295.1 Caldimonas sp. | reverse complement strand
CTCGCTGCGTCGCCTCTGGGTGCACCGCCTTGCCGAACTGGTCGAGCCGGCGCTGGCGCGCCTGGCACGACGCGTCCACGGACGGCCGGTGCTCCCGCTTTCGCTCGCTTCGCTGGCGGTCGCCGAGTTGCAGATCGGCCTCGTCGTCCACTGGCTGGCGAGCCATGAACCGGCGCAGCCCGAGGTCGTCGCCGAGGCGCTGATCGCCGCGACACGCGCGGCCGTCGCAGCGCTGCTTCGCTGCGACGTCACGACCCTCGACGCCGGCCTGGGCGGGCCGGCACACGTGCGACCCTGAGCCGGGCTCCCGTCTCGCGTGCCCTACGCGGGCTCGGCGAGGAGCAGGCCGCGCTTCTCGATGAACGCGACGATCTCGTCGAGGCCGCTTTTCGTCTTCAGGTTCGTCATGACGAAGGGTCGGGTTCCGCGCATCCGCAAGGTGTCGGCGCGCATCACCTCGAGGCTGGCGCCGACGTGCGGCGCCAGGTCGGTCTTGTTGATGACGAAGAGGTCGCTCTTCGTGATTCCGGGGCCGCCCTTTCTCGGGATCTTCTCGCCGGCGGCGACGTCGATGACGTAGATCGTCAGGTCGCTCAGCTCGGGGCTGAACGTCGCGGCGAGGTTGTCGCCGCCGCTTTCGACGAAGACGATGTCGGCGTCTGGATACTTCTCGAGCATGCGATCGATCGCCTCGAGATTGATCGACGCGTCCTCGCGGATCGCCGTGTGCGGGCAGCCGCCCGTCTCGACGCCCATGATCCGGTCGGCCTCGAGCGCGCCGGCGACGGTGAGCAGGCGCTGGTCTTCCTTGGTGTAGATGTCGTTGGTGACGACGACGAGATCCCAGCGATCGCGCATCGCCTTGCAGAGCATCTCGACGAGCGTCGTCTTGCCGGAGCCGACCGGTCCGCCGACGCCGACCCGCAACGGCGGGAGCTTGCGCGTCCGGCGCGGAATCGAATGCAGGGTGCTCATGGGCGTCAGGAACGAAAGAGTCGCGAGTATTGCGCTTCGTGCTGCGACGACAGGATGGCGAGCATCGGCGTGAACGCCTGCATCTCGTCGAAGGGCAAGCGGGCAGCCGCCGTGACGGCGGCGGGAATCGCCGCCGACAGGCCGGCGAGCAGGCGCTGGCCGGCGGCCTGGCCGAGCGGAATCGTCTTCATCGCCGCCTGCGTCATGTTCTCTGCCCAGCCGGCGGCGAAGGCGAGCAGCACCTCGCGCAACGGCGCGCCGGCGGCCGCGCCGGCGAGGGCGAAGGCGATCGGCCACGTCGGCGCGGGCGCAAGGGCGGCGAGGACGGCCAGGCGTTCATCGGGAACGTCGTGCTGGCGCAGCCATTGCGTCATCGAGCGGCCCATCTGTTCGCTCTGCTGGCGCCACTCGCTCGTCTCGCGCGTCGTCGCGACCCAGGCGTTCAGCTCGGCGATGCGCGCCGGGTCGCGTCGCTTCCAGGCGCGTGTCGCGTGCGCGAGCACGGGCAGATCGCTGCGGGCGAGGCCCAGATGCAGCTGGTCGAGAAGCCAGGCCAGGGTTTGCGCTTCGCCGGCCACGAGGCCGGCTTCGAATGCGGCCTCGAAGCCGTCGGAGTAGCTGAAGCCGCCGACCGGCAGGCTCGGCGACGCGAGGCGCATCAGTTGCAGCAGGGCCGGCGCTGAGATGCCGTTGCTGCGTCGCGCCCCGGTCCGGCGTGCGCTCATGAATGATCGTGCCCGCGATGCGGATCGTGGCCGTGGCCGTGCGCCTGGCTTTCATGATCGTGGTCGTGGGCCTTGGCGTGATCGTGATCGCGGACCTTTGCGTGATTCAGATCATGACTGTGCTCGCGCGCCATGCTCGCTGCGTCGTAGGCGCCGGCTTCCGGCTCGAACGCTGCCATCGTCTCCTCGACGTGCAAGCCCATCCGCCGCAGCATCTCGGCGAGCACGTGGTCGGGCTCGAGCTGCAGCGCGCCGGGCTTGACTTCGAGCGGAACGTGCCGGTTGCCCAGGTGATACGCGGCACGCAGCAAACCGAGCGGCGATCCCTCTGCCGTGACGACGAGCACCGCCTGCGGCAGCGCAGTGACGACGATCAGCGAGCCGTCCTCGCCGACCAGCACGTCGCCGCCGCGGACGATCCGGCCGCGCGCCAGGAACACGCCCACGCGGCGGCTCTGCGAATCGACGGCCTCGAAGCGGCTCTTTTGCCGCGTGTCCCAGTCGAGCTCGACCGTCGCGGCGCGGCGCAGCAGCACGGCGGCCAGTCCGGTGCCGCCGGCGATCAGCTTGTTGGCGATCAGCACGCGCGTGCGCTCGAGCCGCCTGCCTCAGAACAGGAAATAGCGCTGCGCCATCGGCAGCACCGTCGCCGGCTCGCAGGTCAGCAGGACGCCGTCGGCGCGGACCTCGTAGGTCTGCGCGTCGACGTCGATCTTCGGCGTGCCGTCGTTCAGCACCATGCTGTGCTTGCCGATCGAGCGCGTCTGGCGGACCGGAACGGCACGCCGCGCCAGGCCGAGCTGCGCCGGAATGCCGGCGCCGATCGCCGCTTGCGACATGAAGGTGACCGACGAGATCGCCAGCGCCTGGCCGAAGGCGCCGAACATCGGCCTGAAGTGCACCGGCTGCGGCGTCGGGATCGACGCGTTCGGGTCGCCCATCGCCGCCATCGCGATCATTCCGCCCTTGACGACCAGCGACGGCTTGACGCCGAAGAAGGCCGGCTTCCAGAGCACCAGGTCGGCGAGCTTGCCCGGCTCGATCGAGCCGACCTCGTGCGCGATTCCCTGCGCGATCGCCGGGTTGATCGTGTACTTGGCGACGTAACGCTTGACCCTGAAGTTGTCGTTGCGATCCTTCGCCTCGCAGGGGTGGCGGCCGGGGGAGGGCGCGAGCCAGCCGCGCTGCGCCTTCATCTTGTGCGCCGTCTGCCAGGTGCGGATGACGACCTCGCCGACCCGGCCCATCGCCTGGCTGTCCGACGACATCATCGAGAACACGCCCATGTCGTGCAGCACGTCCTCGGCGGCGATCGTTTCGCGGCGGATCCGGCTCTCGGCGAAGGCGAGGTCCTCGGCGATCGCCGGGTCGAGGTGATGGCAGACCATCAGCATGTCGAGGTGCTCGTCGACGGTGTTGACGGTGTAGGGCATTGTCGGGTTGGTCGACGAGGGCAGCACGTTCGGCAGGCCGGCCGCCTTGATGATGTCGGGCGCATGGCCGCCGCCGGCGCCTTCTGTGTGGAAGGTCGCGATGGCGCGCCCCTTGAAGGCGGCGAAGGTGTCCTCGACGAAGCCCGATTCGTTGAGCGTGTCGGTGTGGATCGTCACCTGGATGTCGTGGCGCTCGGCGACCTCGAGGCAGGTGTCGATCGCCTTCGGCGTCGTCCCCCAGTCCTCGTGCAGCTTCAATCCGCAGGCACCGGCCTCGACCTGCTCGACGAGCGCGGCGGGCAGGCTGGCGTTGCCCTTGCCCATGAAACCCAGGTTCATCGGGAAGGCTTCGGCGGCCCTCAGCATCGAGTGGATGTGCCAGGGCCCGGGCGTGCAGGTCGTCGCGAAGGTGCCGGTCGCCGGGCCCGTGCCGCCGCCGAGCATCGTCGTCACGCCGCTCGCCAGGGCTTCGTCGATCTGCTGCGGGCAGATGAAGTGGATGTGCGAATCGATGCCGCCGGCGGTGACGATCATCCCCTCGCCGGCGATGATCTCGGTGCCCGGGCCGATCCGGATGTCGACTCCCGATTGCACGTCGGGGTTGCCGGCCTTGCCGAGTGCGGCGATGCGGCCCGCCTTGATCGCGATGTCGGCCTTGACGATGCCGCAGTGGTCGACGACGAGCGCGTTCGTGATCACCGTGTCGGCGACGTCGGCCGATACGCGCTGGCTCTGCCCCATGCCGTCGCGGATCGTCTTGCCGCCGCCGAACTTCACTTCCTCGCCGTAGCCACCGGCGCGCAGCGTGTAGTCGTCCTCGACCTCGACGACAAGTCCGGTGTCGGCGAGGCGGACGCGGTCTCCCACTGTGGGACCGAACATCTCGGCGTAGGCGCGACGTTGGATGGTGGTCATCAGGAGTCACTCGGTGGCGTGCGGGTCACGGACACGGGTTGGCCGGGCAGTGCGCCCCGCGCCCCGATCCCGCTCGGCTTGGACTTCACGCTCAAAGCTTCCCGCCCACGAGCCCGCGAAAGCCGTGGACGACGCGCTCGCCCGCGTAAGCGACGAGGACGACGCTGCGCTGTTGGCCCGGCTCGAACCTGACCGCCATGCCCGAAGCGATGTCGAGGCGCATGCCGCGCGCCGCAGCGCGATCGAAGCGCAGCGCCGCGTTGGTCTCGGCAAAGTGATAGTGCGAGCCGACCTGGATCGGCCGGTCGCCGGTGTTCTCGACCACGAGAGCGACGGTCGGCCGGCCGGGGTTGAGATCGAGATCGCCGTCCTCGACGAACAGCTCGCCGGGTGTCATGCGGCCCTCATGCGATCGGCTGGTGCACGGTGACCAGCTTGGTGCCGTCGGGGAAGGTCGCTTCGACCTGGATGTCGGGGATCATCTCGGCCACGCCCTCCATCACGTCGTCGCGCGTCAGCACGGTCTTGCCGTCGCTCATCAGCGCCGCAACGCTCCTGCCGTCGCGCGCCCCTTCCATGATCGCTGCACTGATCAGGGCGACGGCTTCCGGATGGTTGAGCTTCAGGCCGCGCGCGCGGCGCCGTTCGGCGAGCAGCGCGGCCGTGAAGATCAGCAGCTTGTCTTTTTCGCGCGGCGTCAGGTCCATCGTCGCAATCGGTGCGGGTCGCATCGCCGGGCGACGCGATCGGGCGTCGCGGCAGCAAGACGAATGCCAGGGCGAGGGCGAGGCGATGATACGTTGCCGCCCTCCGCCTCAAGTGCGCCAGACGCGCGGCGCGCAGGCCGGCAGATTCCAGGCGAGGCGACGCCACGCGCTCCAGATCGCCGTCAGCAAGACCATCGCCGGCTCGACCTTGGGCGCCAGGACGCGCACCACGACCACTTGCGCCTGCGCCGCCGACGCCCCGGCGCTGCCGCGCAATTCACTGTCGCGTGCGTGCTCGCGCGCCGTCTGCAGCAGCGCCTCGCGGCGCACGTCGACGAGCGCGCTTCCGGCAGCGAACCACAGGGTGCCGAGGACGCGATGGCCGGCCCAGCCGACGGGCGAGTCGAGCAGGCGCAAGTCGTCGCCGGCGACCTTGCCGCGCTCGAGCCAGGTCCCGGGGATCGCGATCGACTGCGTGAAGCTGCCGGCGACGAAGGGCTGGTCCGATGCCGGCAGCCCGAGGGCGGTGACGTCCCAGCCGATCATCTCGGCGCCGCCGTCGAGCGCGAAGCTGGCCCGGTTCTCGGCGATGCAGCCGCTGAAGGCGATCGTTTCGAGCGGCAGCCATTCGAGGCGCGACCCGTCCTCGGCACGAACCTCGATCGTCTGCGACGCGAGCGCACCGCTGCTGCGATAGAAGCGCGTCGCTCCGGGCGTCGTCACGAGCGCGTGGGCGCCAGGCCCGAGGCCGAGCTCGATCGCGAGTGTATCGCCCCCGACGACGCCTCCGGGCGGATGGACAAGGACGCTGTGGCAGACCCCGGGGCCCTCGGGATGCAGGCTCTTCAGGACGCGCAACGGGCCGTCGTGGCGATCGTGGACGAGCGTGCGTTCGTCGTCGCGGCGAAAGCGTAGTGAAAGTGCCGCGTGCCAGCTCATCGGCGAAACGATACCCGGGTGCCGCGGCCGTGACGCTTTGCCGGCT
>DATMGW010000564.1:0-3211 GCA_035555295.1 Caldimonas sp. | reverse complement strand
GGCCCGGGCAAGGCCTTCGCCGACGAGCTCGATGAAAAGCAGGCGCTCGCGGTCCTCGACCAGCTGCTCGATCGTGAGGTCCCCTACCTGTCGTTCTCCGGCGGCGAGCCGATGCTGCATCCGCATTTCTTCGCAATGGTCGAGCGCGCCTGCGCGCGCGACGCGCAGCTCAAGATCGAGACCAATGCGCACTACCTGAGCGTCGAGAACTCGAGGCGCCTGAAGGAGCTCGGCGTCAAGGCCGTGCAAGTCAGCCTCGACGGCGCTTCGACGGCGACCTTCGGGCGCATGCGTGTGCGCGGCGAATTCGACCGCGTCATCGACGGCCTGCGCAACCTGCGCGGCGCCGGCGTGCCGATCGAGATCAACTTCTCGCCGGCGCACTTCAACCTGCACGAGATCGGCGCGGTTGTCGATCTCGCCTACGAGCTCGGCGCGTACAGCTTCTATACCGGGCGCACGATGTACACCGGCAACGCCGTCAAGGCGTGGCGCCATCTCGAGGTGAGCGACGAGCAGTACGAGCGCTTCTTCGCCGTGCTGCGCGAGAAGGCCGAGGAGTACCGGGGCCGCATGCGCGTCCACTATCACGAGGCCGGGTTGCTCGAAGAGCTGCGCTACCGGGTCCGGCATCCTGCCGCGCTGCTGATCGTGCTTCCCAACGGGCTGGTCAAGCTGATCAACGCCCTGCCGTTCGTGTGCGGCGATTTCCGCCGCGATTCGCTCGACGAGATCTGGGCCAACTTCCGCGTCGCCTGGCACGACCCGCGCGTCGCCCAGTTCGTCGAGGATCTCGCCGCCGACCCGGGCAAGACGCGTTCGCTGCACAAATGGGTCTATCTCTGAGCCCGGCGGCGGCGGAACGGCCGAGCCTCAGCCGCTCGGCGTGGCAGCGCGTGCTTCGCGTCTGCACGATGGTGCGCTATCGCTTCTTCCTCTATGCGGGGCTGCTTCCCTACCTGCTCGGCGCCGCGTGGGCGTATGCCGTCGCCGGCACCTTCGACGCGGCGATCTTCTGGAGCGGGCTCGGTGGCGTCGTCCTCGCGGTCGTCGGCGTCGAAGCGTTCAACGAGTATTTCGATTCGCGCATGGGCACCGACCGTGTCTTCAATCCGGACGACCTGCCCCCGATGTCCGACGCGGTGCTCTGGCTCGGCGTCGCGGCCTTTGCCGGCGCGCTCGCCGTCGGCATCTACCTGACGGTTCGCGGCGGCTGGCCGATCCTCGCCTTCGCGTTGCTCGGCGGCGCGGCGGCGATCTTCTACGTCGCGCCGCCGATCCGCTGGGCGTACCGCGGCCTCGGCGAGCTCGTCATCGCGCTGTCCTACGGGCCGTGGATGGTGCTGGGCAGCCTCTATCTGCACACCCGGGCGCTGTCGTGGAACGCGCTCGTGGTGTCGCTGGTGCCCGGATGCCTAATCATGGGGCTGGCGATCGTCAACGCCATCCCCGACTTCCACCAGGACCGCCTGGTCGGCAAGCGCAATCTCGTCGTTCGCCTCGGTCGGCGACGCGCCGTCTTCCTCTATCTGGCCCTGTCGGCGACCGGCTTGCTCGTGGTGCCGGTCGGCGTCGCCACGGGAATCCTGCCGATGCCCTGCCTCGCCGCGCTGCTCGCCCTGCCCCTGCTCGTCAGCAGTGGCAGGCTGGCGCTTTCCACCTACGAGACGCCGCGCGCTTTCGTTCCTGCCGTGCGCAACATCGTCGCCTGCTACCTCGTCGCGGTCCTGCTCCTGACGGCGGGCGTCCTGCTCCAGGCGGGGCGGCCGCTCTTCGCATGAACCGGATCGACGCGCTGAGCGCGCCGCTGCTCGTCACCTGGCAGATCACGCGCGACTGCGACCTGTGCTGTCTGCATTGCTGCACCGAATCGGCACCGGGCAAGCGTCTGCCTGACGAGCTCGACGCCGACGCGGCGATGCGTCTTGCCGACGAGATCATCCGTGCCGGCGTGCCCTACGTCATGCTGTGCGGCGGCGAGCCGCTCGTCGTCCCTCATTTTCTGGCCCTCGCGGAAAAGCTCGGCCGAGCCGGCGTCCGCCTCAAGGTCGAGACGAACGGCCAGCGCTTCGACGACGCCGTGGCCGAACGCCTTGCCCGCCTGCCGATCCGCTCGATACAGATCAGCCTCGACGGCGACACCCAGGAGACCTATGAACAGCAGCGGATCGGCGCGTCGCTGGCGAAGACGCACGCCGCGTGTCGCGCCGTCCGCGGCGCCGGGATGCCGCTCGAGATCACCTTCGCGCCGACCCGGATCAACATCCACGAGGCCGAGCTGGTCATCGAACGGGCGCGCTCGCTCGGTGCCTTCCGCTTCAACACCGGCCGTCTCATGCGCATCGGCACGGCGGCGCGGCTGTGGACGCGCCTCGAGCCGGCCGAGGAACAGTACGCCGACTTCCGCAGCATGCTCGAGCGCACGGCACGCCGCCTCGGCTCCGAGCTGGAGCTGTGCTACGAGCCTTTCGACATGGCAAGCGGCCTGAGCGGCAGTCTCGACAGCCCCCCGGCGACGCTGCTCGTCCTGCCCAACGGCTGGGTCAAGGTCGCTGCGCCGCTCCCCGAAATCTGCGCCGATTTGCGTTGCGATAGTCTCGAAGACGCGTGGGAGGCCTACCGCAAGGCGTGGAGGAGTGATAGAGTGATCGAAGCTGCGCATGGAGCGGTCGCCGATGCGGCCCGTCATGCGCAAGCGAACACCTGGCGGATATTGCCAGTCGGCCACATCTGACGTGATGGAGAAACCATGGGTGAATCGAATCTGACGATTGAAGCCGCGAAGAGCGTCCACGAGGTCAAGAGCGAAGCGGCCAAGCCCGCCGAGAAGCCGGCCTGGGAAACGCCGAAGCTCGAAGACGTCTCCGAGCAGGTCATGGCTCAGCCGTACATCCGCTTCACCTGAGATATCTCTCGCGATGCGGGGGCGCACGGTCGATGACTACCAGGCGCCCCTTTTTCTTGCCTGGCAGCTGACCAACCGCTGCAGCGCACGCTGCCTCGCCTGCTGCGAGGAGTCCGGCCCTGACAAGGCGTGGCGCGACGAACTGAGCCGCCCCGAGGCGCTAGCTCTCGCTCGCGACATCGCCGCTTCCGGCATCGCCTACGTCGCCTTCGGCGGCGGCGAGCCCCTTGGCGTCGCCCATTGCTGGGATATCTTCGAGCGACTCGCCGAACGACGCATCGCCATCAAGATCGAGACCGACGGCAG
>DATMGW010000563.1:0-3651 GCA_035555295.1 Caldimonas sp. | reverse complement strand
AATGAAGATGCCGAAGTAGTTGGCCGGCGCCGAGAAGCCGGGAATCGTGTTCGAGAGCGGCGGAATCGTGCCGTAGCCCTCGAGCTCGAGCGGCTTGTCGCTGACCGTTGCCAGCGGGCGCAGGCGCTTGCCGCGGATCATGTCGGCCTGCTCGACGGCGAGCTGCGTCGTCACCTCGGTCTCGCCGGAGACGGTGGCGACGACCGCCGGGTTGCCGCCGTCGTAGGTCACATGGCGGTAGGTGACGCCGGTCGCCTTCGATATCAGCTCCATCGCGTTGTGACCGGCCGACGTGACGCCCGCGGTCGCGACCGAGACCTTTCCCGGCTGCGCTTTCATCGCGTCGAGCAACTGCTTCGCGTTCTGGTACGGCGTTGACGGATTGACGCCGATCACCTGGATGTTGGCGACCGTGAGAAACAGGTTCCAGTCGCCGATCCGGGTGTTCAGCGATCCGAGCGTCTCATAGGCCCCGAGGTCCTGGGCCGCGCCGGCGGTCCAGGTGTAGCCGTCCTTGGCGGCGTCGAGCGCGCTCTTCGTTCCGATCGAGCCCGATGCGCCGGGCTGGTTGACGATGACGATCGTCTGGCCGAGCACCTTCTCGAGCTCGGCCGCGGTGACGCGCGTGATCTGGTCGGTCGAGCCGCCCGGCGCCCACGGAACGATCAGGTTGATCGGCCGGGTCGGCTTCCATTGCTGGGCGAAGGCGCCGCACGCCGCCGTCGCGAGGACGGCGCCGACGAAGACGGCGCGGGTCTTGAGAAATCGATTCATGTCGTCTCCTGGAGGTGGTCGTTCGAAGGCAACGCGCGATCACGAGGCCTTGAGCTTCAATGCGGTGTCGTAGGGCAGGGCGGGCGTCTTGAATTCGACATCGTTGCGCACGTAGTGCAACGCGCAGGCGCGCCGCCAGCTCGCGCTGTGGTTCGTCCCCGACTGGTGGAAGGTGTTGCCGTGATGAAAGCTCACTCCGCCTTTCCTGACCGGTGCCGGCGTCATCGGCTGCTTCTCGAGCAGCGCGGCAGGAAGCTGCAGGTTGAAGGGCTCGCCGACCGGCGCGAAGTGCGCGTAGACCGGTCCGAGGTTCGTGCTGTCGCCGAAGTAGAGGCAGCCGTTCTCGAGCGTCGCGTCGTCGAGCGCGATCCACGCGGTGACGACGCCTTCGATGTCGGTCGGTCCGAAGTAGTAGTTGTCCTGGTGCGCCGGCTTCGGGCCGCCGCCTTCGGGCGCCTTGAAGAAGATCTGGCTGAAGTAGACCGAGACGCCGGCGCCGAGGATCGACTCGACGTGGCCGACGAGCCGCGCGTCGAGAGCGAGCCTGCGCACCGCCTCGCGCTGCGCGTGCGGGTTGTCGAGCTTGCGCAGCACGGCGCGCGCCTTCACGCCGCCGTCGAGATACCAGGCGCGCTGGCTCGGCGGCAGGTCGGCGAGAAAGGCTTCGCCCCAGGCTTCGATGTCGCGCACGACCGCGTCCATCTCGGCCGCCGCGAACACGCCGTTGATAGTGAGATGGCCCTGATGGCGATAGAAGGCGAGCTCGATCGCGTCCATCCTGGTCTTCACGCAGCGCGCACGTAGCTAGTCACGACGGCCGTCATGTGTGCGAGGCGCTGCGCGAGCGCCTGCGGCTGCATCAGGTCGCGGCCGAAGATGGCGCCGAGCGTGTGCTTGTTCGAGAGATAGAAGTAGGCGAGGCCGGCGATCGAGATGTAGAGCTGCATCGCGTCGATGCCGCGGCGCAGCTCGCCGCTCTTCTCGCCGCGCGCGAGCACCTGCGCGAGCACCTCGATCAGCGGCGAGTTCATCTGCCGGATCCGGCGCGATCGCTTCAGGTGGCCGGCCCGGTGCATGTTCTCGCTGTTGAGGAGCGCCAGGAACTCGGGGTGGGCGAGGTAGTGGCTCCAGGTGAAAGCGACCAGGCTTTCGATCGCCTCGAGCGGGTCGCTCTCTTCCAGGTGCAGCTCGCGTTCGGCGGCGCGGATGTCGGCGTAGGTCTGCTCGAGCACGGCGAGGAAGAGCTCGTCCTTGCCCTCGAAGTAGTAGTAGATGAGCTTCTTGTTCACCCCGGCGCGCTCGGCGATCGCATCGATGCGCGCGCCGCCGAAGCCGTGGTCGGCGAATTCGCACATCGCCGCGCGCAGGATCTCCTGCTGAGTGCGATCGGCGTCGCGCGAGCGGATGTCGACGACGGCGGTAGCGCGGGAGGCCATGCCGGAGATAATTCACCGAACGGTGAATTGTGAAATCGGGGCGAACCCTGAGCGCGACGTATCCTTCCGCTCCGATGTCTCCGTCCACGTCAATGACCGCGTCAGCTCCGTCGCTTCGCCCCGCCGGGCACGCCCTCGTCGAGGCGCTGCTCGCGCAGGGCGTGGACACCGCGTTCGGCGTCCCGGGCGAGAGCTACCTCGCCGCGCTCGACGGCTTCTACGAGCACCGCGGGCGGATCCGCTTCATCGCCTGCCGGCACGAGGGCGGCGCCAGCTTCATGGCCGAAGCCCAAGGCAAGCTCACGGGCCGCCCGGGTATCTGCTTCGTGACGCGCGGGCCCGGCGCAAGCAACGCGGCGATCGGCCTGCACACGGCGTTCCAGGATTCGACGCCGATGATTCTCTTCATCGGCCAGGTTGCGAGCGAGCAGCGCGATCGCGAGGCGTTCCAGGAAGTCGACTACCGGCAGATGTTCGGGCCGGGAACGCTCGGCTTTGCGAAGTGGGTCGGCGAGGTGCACGACGCCGATCGGTTGCCCGAGTACGTCGCGCGCGCTTTTCACACGGCGATGCAGGGAAGGCCGGGCCCGGTCGTCCTTGCGCTCCCCGAAGACATGCTGCGCGCGCCGACGGCCGCGCCGGTACTGCCGCGTATCGAGCCGGCACTCGCCGCGCCGGCGCCCGCCGCGCTGGCCGAATTGCGCGGCCTCCTTATGGCGGCCGAACGTCCGTTCGTCATCGCCGGCGGCAGCGGCTGGAACGCAGCGGCGTGTGCCGCACTCGAGGCCTTTGTCGAAAGCTGGCAGCTTCCGGTCGGCTGCGCTTTCCGCTTTCAGGACGTGTTCGACAACCGGCATCCGAACTACGCCGGCGACGTCGGCATCGGTATCAATCCGAAGCTCGCCGCGCGTATCGTCGAAGCCGACCTCGTGCTCGCGATCGGCGCGCGGCTCGGCGAGATGACGACCGGTGGCTACGAGCTGCTGCGCGTGCCGCGACCGGCGCAGCAGCTCATCCACCTTCACGCCGGAGCGGAAGAGCTGGGCCGAGTTTATGCGGGCGATCTGCTCTTGCAGTCGTCGATGGCGTGCGCCGCACCGGCGCTCGCGTCGCTCGCGGCGCCTGCGTCCGTTTGCTGGACGGAGTGGACGCGCGCCGCGGCGGCGGACTACGAAAGCAATCTCGTCGCGCCACCGGTCGCGCCGCTCGACATGGCCGAAGTCGTCAAGACGATCGGCCGGCTGGTCGCGCCCGACACCGTCTTCGCCAACGGCGCCGGCAACTTCAGCGGCTGGCTGCATCGCTACTACCGCTATCCCGGGCTGCGCCACGCCGGCCGCACGCAGCTCGCTCCGACCTCGGGCGCGATGGGTGCCGGGTTGCCGGCGGCCGTCGCGGCGGCGCTGCTCGAGCCCGGGCGCACGGTGATCAACCTGGCCGG
>DATMGW010000562.1:0-3373 GCA_035555295.1 Caldimonas sp. | reverse complement strand
ACTTCAGGAGGCCGATTTCGCGGTAGTACCTTTCGGCGCCGGGATGGAGCGGCACGGGCATGCCTTTGAGCGCGCTCTCCTTCTTGATCGCCTTGCCGGCCGAATGCGCGGCGACGAGCGCGTCGAGGTTTTCCCACATCGACTTCGTGATCTTGTAGACCGTGTCGGTCGAGACGCCTTCGCGGGTGACGAGGAAGTTCTGGATCGCGATCGCCGGTACGTCCTTGCTCTGGCCCTCGTAGGTGCCGGCCGGAATCGTCGCCGGCAGGTAGGCCGGGTCGCCGATCCTGGCGACGACATCGGCCGGAATCTCGACGACGACGATCTTCATCGACGCGCTCAGGTCGCGCAACGCCGAGACGCCGAGGCCGGCCGACTGCAGCGTGACATCGAGCTGGCGGTTCTTCATCAGCTCGACCGATTCTCCAAAGGGCAAGTACTCGACCTTCCCCAGGTCCTTGTACGTAAGGCCCGCGGCCTTCAGCACCGCTCGAGCGTTGAGCTCGGTGCCCGACTTGGGCGCGCCGACCGAGACGCGCTTGCCCTTTAGGTCGGCGAGGGTCCTGATGCCCGAGTCGGCGCTGGCGACGATCTGGATGTAGTTCGGGTAGATGGCGGCGATGCCGCGCAGCTTGTTCAACGGCGTCGCGAAGCCGGCTTCGGCGTCGCCCTTCCAGGCGTCGGAGAGCGAGTCGCCGAGCGTGAACGCCACCTCGCCGCGGCCGGCCTGCAGGAGGTTCAGGTTCTCGGCCGAGGCTTTGGTCGCCTGGACCGAGACCTTGTCGCCCGGCAGCGCCTTGCCGTAGACCTGGCTCAGCGCCACGCCCATCGGGTAGTAGACGCCGCTCGTGCCCCCGGTGAGGACGTTGATGAAGTCGGCCGCGAAGGCGGCGGACGCGAGGCACGCGAGCACGGCGATCGCCGCGAAGAACCTGGAAGGGGCGCTGTTCATGAGAGTCTCCGCGAAGGGTTCGTTATTGCTCCGAAACCGCCTGGCGATCCGCGCATCCAGGCGAGGCCGAATCGGCGCCTAGCCATGGATCGTATCGTCTCGGACCGCAGAGGCGCGCCGGGCTGCGATCCGGCGCCTTGCGAGAATGCGGCGATCGCGATTCGTAGAAGGAGACAGCGATGTCGAACACGCCTGCGCGCAAGGTCGCGATCGTCACGGGTTCGGGCACCGGGGTCGGAGCAGCGGCGGCGCTGGCTCTCGCCGGGCGCGGCTGGGACCTGCTCATCAACTACTCGAAGAGCGCAGCGCAGGCCGAGGCCGCAGCGGCCGCGTGCCGGGGCGCGGGCGCCGACACGCTCGTGCTGCGCGGCGACGTCGCCGGCGACGCCGACTGCCGGGCGATGGCACTGGCGGCCGTCGAGCGCTGGGGGCGGCTCGATGCGCTCGTCAACAACGCCGGCGTCACGAGCTTTGCCGGCGCTGCCAACTGGGACGCGATCGACGCCGAAACCTTCCAGCGTGTCGTCGGCGTGAACGCGCTCGGCACGTTGCAGATGATCCGCGCCTGCGCGCCGCACCTAAAGGCGGCGCGCGGCGCGATCGTCAACGTGTCGTCGATCGCCGGCGCGCTCGGCATCGGCTCGTCGGTGGCCTACATCGCATCGAAGGGAGCGGTCAACTCGATGACGCTGTACTTCGCTCGTGCCATGGCTCCTGAAGTTCGCGTCAACGCGGTCTGCCCCGGCCTCATCACGACGCGCTGGTTCGTCGACGGACTCGGCCAGGAAGGCTACGAGAAGGTCAAGACGATGTACGAGGGCAACGCCCCGCTCGGCCGCGCCTGCACTCCGGAGGACGTGGCCGAAGCGGTGCTGTGGTTGATCGAAGGCGCGCGCACGGTCACGGGCGAGTTGCTGCTGCTCGACGGCGGCGTGCATCTGGGGCCGGCGCAAGGGATGCGCGTTCCGGGGAGATGACCCGAAGCGCGCCGTCCAGCTCCTCGGACGGCGACGCGTCGTCCATGGACGATGACCTCGCCCGCCTCGACGACCCGCGTACTCTGTTCCCCTCGCCGGTGATGTGGACCGTGTGCGGCCGCAGAGCCGCACGGATCGATGTAGCCTACTGGCGTAGTTGGCCCCACGGCCAGAGTCGGCCGTACCCCGTTGCGCTCGTTGAAATGTTGAATACCATCGAGCGGCCGCTGATGTCGCGGTCGCCGGTCAGTCCAGTGGCTGACCGCCGACCGGCCGCTTTGCTCCATCGCGGCTCCTATACTCGTTTCACCCCTTGCGTCGGGAGACCTCAGTGTCCGAGCAAAGCCACGTGAACCGCAGCACCGCCTCCGTCGAGCAGCGCGTCGTCGCGATCGAGGCCGCGTTCCGGGAGCGCGGGATGAAGCCCGCCGAGTTCATCGACGAGATGACCCACCTGGCCGACGAGCGGTGGGGTCCGCAGAACGGCGCGCGCGTGGTTGCAAAGGCGTGGACCGATCCGGCTTTCCGGCAGCGTCTCTTCGCCGACGGGCGGGCAGCCGTCGCCGAGCTCGGCTTCGAGTTGCCGCGCCACCATCGGCATCTGGTGGTTCTCGAGAACACGCCGACGGTGCACAACGTCATCTGCTGCACGCTGTGCTCGTGCACCGCGTTCACGATCATCGGCCTGCCGCCGGACTGGTACAAGGATCTCGAGTACCGGGCGCGCGTCGTTCGCCAGTCGCGCACCGTGCTCAGGGAGATGGGCCTCGACCTGCCGCCCGAGATCGAGATCCGGGTCTGGGACACGACGGCTGATACCCGCTACATGGTGCTGCCGATGCGCCCGCCCGGAACCGTCGGCTGGTCGGAGGACGAGCTGGCGGGGATCGTGACGAAGGATTCGCTGATCGGCGTGGCGCGCCTGTAGCGCCGAAAGCCCCGGCCATGGACGGCATCCACGATCTCGGCGGCAAGCAGGGTTTCGGCCGCGTCCGCCACTCGCCCCGCGCCCCGGCCTTCCACGCGCCGTGGGAAAAGCGGGTCAACGCGCTCTATTCGCTCGCGGTCAAGCTCGGCATCTTCAACATGGACGAGTACCGGCACGCGATCGAGCGCATGGAGCCGCGCCACTATCTGTCGGCGAGCTACTACGAGCGATCGCTGACGAGCCTGGCGACGCTGTGCGTCGAAAAGGGGATCGTGACGCGCGAGGAGCTCGAGGCTCGGGCGCAGGGTTCGTTTCCCCTGTCCTTGCCGAGCGCAGCGGGACGTTCGAACGTCGCCGAGCGCGAGCGCCTCAAGGCGGGCGACCGTGTCCGCACGCGCGTCGACCACGTTCCCGGCCACGTCCGCATGCCGGCCTACATCCGCGGCAAGGCCGGCGTCGTCGTCAGCGAATCGCCTGCCTATCCGTTTCCCGACGCGCACGCGCACGGCGTAGCGG
>DATMGW010000561.1:0-18682 GCA_035555295.1 Caldimonas sp. | reverse complement strand
GCACGATGCCGAGCACGTAGCCGGCGACGTTCCAGCAGTGCAGGAAGGCCTGCTCGTCGGCCGGCGGCAGGGCGATGCCCAGGCGGCGCAGGCTGCGCAGGAACACGTAGCCGAAGGTCAGCAGCGTGTAGGCGAGCTCTTCCTGGTTGCAGGGCAGCTGGTTCTCGCCGAGCTTCCAGCCAAGGGCGAACATCGTCTCGAACATCGCCGGCGATCGGCTCAGGGCCGGACTCGGCGGTACGACGCCGGCGCCTGCGACGTTCTGTTTGGCGCCGAGCATCTCCACCGCATGCTGCGGCGCGTCGTGCAGGATCAGGTTGCGGATCGTCGCGTGGATCAAGCGCACCTTGAGGACCTGGGCGACGCCGCTGCCGCCAGGGGCGAGACCGCCTTGCATCATCACCGGAAAGATCATCGCCGCCGTCATGCGGATGCGGTAGTCGGTGCGCTGGTCGAGCTGGCCCGAGGCGTTCAGCACGAGCGCGAGATCCGGGATCACGTAGCACTCGGGCAGGCTGGCGCAAAAGAGCAGGACGCACGACAGCGCGCCGTACTCGATGAAGAGCTGCTCGGCGCGATCGATCTTCGCCGGATCGGCCCACTCGGGCAGCCGCTCGCCCTGCTCGACGAACGCCCGGAGCACAGCGCCGACTCCCGGCGCCGCCGGGTCGTCGCCGATCCGCGAGGCGAGCGACGACGAACCGGGATCGCCTCCCGACGGCGGGCTCTGCAGGCCCGAGAGCAGGCGCGTCGCGACGGCGAGGCGCTGCCACTGCGGCTGATGCGCCTCGCGCAGCTCGTCGGCCGTCGCGCCGTCGGGTACCGGCTGCCACGTGCCGACGATCTGCGCCACCGCCGCGTCGGCGAGCGGGTCGGCGACGTACTGCATGCGATCGAGCAGCGCGCCCGACCAGCGGTCGGGTGAATCGCTCATGCGGCGGCTCCGGAAACGACCGTGCCGGCGGCCTGCCACTGGCGCCAGGCGGCCAGTGCTGCGAGCACCGGGATGCCCATCGCGAAGACCACGATCGAGCGCGTCTCGACCGGCGCTCCGTTGCAGATCGTGAAGGCCATCGAGCCGGCGTAGATGCCGACCGGCAGCAGCGCATGCCAGCGGTTGACGCTGGCCGATGGCACCGGCGGCCGGCCGCGGATCGCCCACTGGACAAAGAGCAGGATCACGAAAGAAGTGCCGGTCCAGCCGAAGAAGCCTTCCAGGGTCTTGCCGAAGTACCAGCCGTCGGTCATGCCGACGGTCCAGGCGTGGGCGACGTCGACCATGTAGGTCTTGGCGCCGAGATCGTAGGCGGCGACGATCATCGCGCCGAGCAGCGACAGCAGCAGCGTGTCGACCTTGCCGGCGGGCGTGGCGACCGGCGCGCGCCAGACGATCAGGTTGGAGATGACGAAGGCCGCGTAGACGAGCGCGAACCACATCAGCGGGATCACGACCGGGACGACTCCGAGCTTCGGCCCGAGCACGTCGGTGTAGGTGTAGACGCCGAAGAACCAGCCGCGCGAGGCGCCCATCTGCTCGGCGAACCAGCCGATGGCCAGGGCGATGGCCGTGAACTTGAGCGCCGCACGCGCGCCGAGCAGATGCGTCGCGCTGACCCAGCTGAAGGCGAACATCACGAGCGAGCTGAGGACCATCTGGGTCGTCGTGTCGTTGCCGACGCGCAGCACGGTGATGACGAGAAATCCGGCGAGCAGCACGAAGCTCGCCAGCGGAAGTCGCGCCAGGAGATGCTGCATGCGGGTCTCGTGAAATTGAGGTGGCGCGCACCTTAGCACAGGGGTACCGGCGCGCGCCGCGCGCGCGCGTGTGCTCGATGTCACTGCCGCGCTGCGCCTTGCTCACTCGGCGCGAGCGCGCTTTTTTCAGAGACTGGCGGCAGGCCTGAGCGAATGGTTCGACTCAGCCGAAACAGCGAAAAGGATCCCGCCATGAAGACTTTCTACGACGACGTCGCCACTGGGCTGGTCAGCGTCTGCTTCTGCATCGTCTGCGTCTCGATGGTCGTCGCCGTCTGCTCCGGCGTGGCCTGATCGCGGGCCGCCGGGAAGCCGCGGTTCATCGCTGCGCCGGCGCCGCCGCCGTCGCGGCGACGCCGGCCGCAGCAGCATCGTCGAGCGCCATCTCGCCCTCGAGGTGCGCGTTGTCGCTCCAGCCGACGAGCGTGAAGCCGCGCGGCGTGTAGAGCAGCCGGTTCACCGACGCGTTGCCGAGCTCCCAGGTGCGCGGCGCGCCGAGGTCGATGCCGCATGCCGCGCGGTAGAGGCAATCGAGCACGCCGCCGTGCGTGACGAGCGCGATCGTCCTTCCGGCCTGGCCCGCGGCGATGCGGGTCGCGGCGGCGACGGCACGGGCGTCGAAGGCGCGCAGGGTCTCGCCTTGCTCGGGGCCGAAATCCGGATCGTGGCGGCGCCAGCGCGCCGCGTCGGTGGGCCAGCGCGCGTCGATCTCGGCGTAGGTGAAGCCCTGGAAGATGCCGAAGCTGCGCTCGCGCAAGTCGGCATCGGCACGGACGTCGAGGCCCAGGCGCCGCGCGAGCGCCTGCGCCGTGTCGAAGGCGCGCACCAGGTCGCTGGCGTAGATCGCTTCGATGCCCTCGGCCGCGAGCGCCTCGGCGACGCGCTCGGCCTGCCAGCGCCCGCGCTCGCTCAGCGCCGTGTCGAGCTGCCCCTGCATCCGCATCCCGGCGTTCCACACCGTCTCGCCGTGGCGGATGGCGACGACGCGTGTCACTTGCGCGTCGTGCGCGTCGGTCATCGCAGGCGCCGGTTCAGCGTGTAGGTGCCCGAATGCGTCGCTTCGCCGAGCACGTGCGGATGGATCGCGCGGCGCAGGTCGGCGCCGCTGAAGCGGCCCTCGACCGGCGCACGCGCCACGTCGAGCGCGTAGAGCGTGAAGACATAGTGGTGGACGAGCGAATCGTTCCACGGCGGGAAGGGGCCGTCGTAGCCGTAGTAGTCGCCGGCCATCGCCGCGTCGCCGGCGAACCAGCCCGTGTAGTCGTTGAGACCGTGCCGGGCCGCGCCGAACCCCGGCGCCGTGACCGCCGGGCCCGGCTTGCCGCGCGGCGTGAAGCCGCGGCTGAACGCCGCCTCGCCGATACTGCTCGCGTTCGCCGGCAGGTCGGCGAGCACCCAGTGGAAGAAGTCGACGCGCGGCAGGTCGGCGGGGATCTCGCGCCCGGCCTGGTTGACGTCGTCGCCGCGACTCGGCACGTCGAAGTCGTGGCAGATCAAGGCCAGCGACTTCGTCCCCGCGGGCAGCTCGCTCCACGCCAGATGCGGGCTCAGGTTGTCCGAGAAGGTGACGCCGTCGGGCGTGTCGAGACGGCCGGCCGCATAGCGCGAAGGGATGCGCTCGCCGTTGGCCCAGCTATCGCTCCAGAGCTTCATTGCACGATCTCCCTTGTCATTTTGAGCGCAGCGAAGAATCCCGGCAACGCGAACGACGAGATCCTTCGCTTCGCTCGGAATGACGGTGCGTCTTCCTCAGACGCCCCACACGATGTCGGCCTGCTCGGCGATCGAGCGCCGCATCATTTCGAGCATCGGCCAGGCGCGCTGATGCAGGCCGATGCGCTGGCCGGGGCGGCCGTCCTCGTCGACTTCGTCGTCCTGGCCCTGTTGGGCCGGGCGCGCCACCGCGGCCTCGGCGGCGATGGCCCGTTCGATCGCCCGCACCGCCGCCGGCAGTGCGGCGGCGGCAATGATCCCCTTCGGCGCCGGCTCCTTGCCGACGATGCGCAGGAGCTCGTCGCCGACCGGGGCCATCATGAGCAGATCGGCATCGGCTTTCGACCTGAAGACGTAGTGCATCGACTCTCGACTTGAACGCGTGGCGCTTGGGGCCCTAGCTCGGCGGGTACATGTAGCCGCGGTTGAAGGGAAACGCCGATTGTGCCCCGGTCAACGACCCGTCCGCGGGGTCGCCGGTGCGCCGCGCGCACAGGATCTGGTGCAGCGAGATCCAGGCGCGCTCGAAGGCGACGGCGCTGCCCGCGAGATAGAGACGGTAGGCGCGAACGACGGTCTCGGAGGTGAGCTTGCGCGCGGCGTCGAGCTGCGCCTCGAGGGCGTCGCTCCAGGCCCACAGCGTCTTGCCGTAGTGCGGGCGCAGGTTCTCGATGTCGACCGCCTCGAGCCCCGATTCGCTCGTCACCTCGAGCACGTGCGAGACGTGGAGCAGCTCGCCGCCCGGGAAGATGTAGCGCTCCATGAAGTCGCCGAGGCCGGCGCCGAGCTGGTGGTTGTGCGTACCCCCGGAAGTGATGCCGTGGTTGAGGAAGAGCCCGCCCGGCCGGAGCAGGCGAAAGATCTTCGCGAAGTAGTTCGGCAACTGGGCCCGGCCGACGTGCTCGAACATGCCGACCGAGGCGATCTTGTCGTAGGGCTCGCCTTCCGGAAGGTCGCGGTAGTCGAGCAGGTCCATGGCGACGCGGCCGCGCAGGCCCCGTTCGTCGATCAGCCGGTTCACGTACGCGTGCTGGTTGCGGCTCAGCGTGATGCCGCGGGCGCGCACGCCGTAGTGCTCGGCGGCCCACAGGAGCAGGCCGCCCCAGCCGGCGCCGATGTCGAGGAAGCGCTCGCCGTCGCGGAGCATCAGCTTGGCGCAGATGTGCTCGAGCTTGGCCTCCTGCGCCTTGGCGAGCGACATGGCGCCGTCGCGGTAGTAGGCGCACGAATAGACGCGCTTCGGGTCGAGCCAGAGCGCGTAGAAGTCGTCGGAGACGTCGTAGTGGAACTGGACCTGGCGCGCGTCGACCTCGGGCCGGTGCAGGGCGCGCGAGCGCGCCAGGTGGACGAGCTGGCGCACCCAGCCGAGCGGGGTCGGCCCGACGGCGCTCGCGTCGGTCGGATCGCCCGGCATCAGCTCGCCGCCGATCGCCATCAGCTCGCGCATGCCGCCGTCGAATTCGAGGCGGCCCTCGACATAGTCTTCGCCGACCTTGCCGACCTGGCCGGTGAGGATGTGGGTGAGCGGCCCGAGCTCGTTCAGGCGAACGGTGACGGCAGCGCCGGCCGGACCGAGGCGCCTGCCGCCGGGCAGGACGACTGCAAGCGGCAGGGTCAGTTTCTCGAGTCGCTGCTCGAGCGCTCCGGCAATCGCAGACATCGGTTCGGGTCCTTGTCGAACTCCGAACTTTAGAACCTATTCAGAGGCCCGGCAGGATCAGCGAGTATCCCGGTAGGTATAGACGCGGCCGATCGGCCGGCCGCGGCTGCGCTGCGGCCCGGTGACGCGCTCGACGATGCTCCCCGAGCGCAGCTCGAGGCGGTCGGTCGCCTGCAGCAGCGTCGCCGCCTCGATCTCGGCGAGGCGGCGCGAGTATTCGCGCGGGTCGGCGACCTGCGTGCGCATCCATTCGAAAATCTCGTCGTCGGCGTGGAGCAGGAGCATTTCCTCGGGAACGTCCCAGATCGCCGCGAAGCGCCGGTTGAAGTTGCTGATGTGGCCGGCCAGGTCGCAGACAAGCACCCCGTCGCTCACCGATTCGAGCGTCGCCTGCAACTCGGCCTGCGCCACCTCGACGCCGCGCCGCGCCGCGACCTCGGCGCTGCGGTCGTGCAGGGCGACGACGTAGAGCGCCGTCTGCGGCGCCGGCTCGACGCGGCTGACGCGGCGCAGCACCGGCACCGGTTCGGCTCCCGGCCGGCAGACGTAGCTTTCGGAAACGATCCCGGCGCCGGCGCCTTCGGCAACCTCGCGCCAGAAGCATTCGTCCTCGGGCGTCGCCGCCAGCTCGTGCATGTCGCGGCCGACCAGTTCCGCCGGCGCGAGCCCGAGCAGGTGCCCGGCCGCCTCGTTGGCGGCGACGATACGCAGCCCTTCCGGCTCGACGAGGCAGACCGCCTCGAGCATCGACTCGATGAGCTGCGGCCAGGTCCGCCGCGCTGCGTCGGCGGCGCTGAACCGGTCGACCGGCAGCGGATTGTTCATGCTGCTGCACCCTGGAGCGGCCCGGCGCCGGGGCTCATTCCTGCACCTCGACCGTCGCCGGCTCGAAGAAGTAGGCGACGCGCGGGCACGGCGCGAGAACCTCGAGCACCGTCGGCGGCAATTGCTGCGGCTTGATGCTGCGCCGGATGCCCAGGCCGGCGTTGAGCTCGAGATCGAGGATCAGTGCCTCCTCGCGAGCCACGCCGGCGTCGTGGACCAGGACGTTCGGCTTGAGCGGGCGGGTCGAGTTGACGGAGACGACGAGGCCGTAGCGATCGTCGGTCAGCTGCACGACCGAGCCGGGCGGATAGACGCCCATCATCTTGATGAAGGCGCCCAGGATCGAGGTGTCGAACTTGCTGCGCCCCTGCGCGAACAGCAGCGAGAGCGATTCGTGCGGGGTCATCGCCCGGGCCGGCAGGCGCGGATTGCACAGGTTGTCGTAGCGGTTGACGAGAGCGACGATGCGCGCCGCCATCGTCATGCGGTCGCTGTTGAGCTGCGCCGGGAAGCCGCTGCCGTCGGCGTGCTCGTGATGTTGCGCGATGACCGCCGTCGCCCCCGGGCTCAGCCCCATGCGCCGGGCCTGGACTCCGCCGAGCTCGACGTGCTCTTCGTAGACGCGGACTTCGCTGGGCGAAAAATTGTCTTCGCGATAGCGCATACGCGCCGGCAGGTCGAGCTTGCCGATGTCGTGCAGCATCGCGCCGACGCCGAGGTCCTCCATCTCGTCGGCGGCGAAGCCGAAGCAGCGGCCCATCAGCAGCGAGATGAGACCGACGTTCATCGCGTGCATCGACGCCTTGTCGGCGCTGCCCTCGCCGAGCATGCGGATGCAGAGCTCCCGGTCGCCGATCATCTTGTCGACGAGGGCACGCGTCAGCGCCTCGGCCTGCGCCCGGGCTTCGCGCGGCCGCCCCGGGATGAGCTCGATCGTCTGCCGGCAGGCGCGCGCGGCCTCGCCGTACTGCCGCTCGCAGACCTGCTGCGCCTCGCGCTGCGCGTCGAGGCGGCGCCGCCGCTCGGCGCGCGCCTGCTCCTCGGGCGACGCAGCCGGCGCGTCGAGAGCGCCGGGAGCCGTCTGCGGCTCGTCGAGGGCCGCGACATCGCTGTCGGCGGCGGCGCCGTCGGCATCGTTCGCCGCGGCACGCGACGGGGTCGGCAGCGCCGGCTCGGCGACCGGGTCGGCCGCCACCTCGCTCTGCTGCGGGCTCCAGCGGACGCGGGCCAGCCCGAGCGAGCGGATCGTCGCCACCTGCGCCGGCGAGGTGATGCGAAAGCTGCTGAGGGGAAACGGGTGCGACATCCAGCCCACGTCGAGGTGCACGAACATCCCGACGCGCAGCGCCTGGACGTCGATCGCCGGGGTGTCGTGGGTCGCCGCCTTCATGGCCGTGTCCGCCCTCCTGCCCGATCGGCATTGCGCGCCCCTCGAGGGGGCCGAGAACGAAGCGAACGTGGGGACATTGCAAGTCACTGCGCGAGCAAAGGGCAGGCGCGGATAGCGAGTTATCGGCAGTCGGCGCAGCGGCTTGAGTCGCGACGCCACGTGACATTTCGCACGGACGGCGTCGCGCGTAGGAGTCTGGGCGGCAGAGGGCTGGACTCAGCTCACCTCGAAGAATCGCATCAGGACTTCGCTCGGCCGGCGCAACCCCGTGCCGAGGAAGACGCGCTCGCCGATCCAGGCCAGGCGCGGCGCCGCGCACTCGAAGCGCGGCACGCAGCGGAAGTAGACGTCGGCCGGATCGACCGCTTCGCCGCGAACCAGCCTGTCCATGACCTCCGGCGCGGCGCTGCGAAGCGCCTCGTTGTGCACGTAGATGCGCTCGCCGGCCTCGGTCTCGAGCACGTACCGGGCCTCTAGGCGTGCCAGGGTCGGACTGGCGATGAGCTGGAAGTCGGCTCCGCCCGGCAGGACGCGGGCGACCCAGTCGCGCGCCACGCACGATCCGCCGACGATCGGTATGACGCGGCGAAAGCCGGCGGCAACGGCGCCGATCTCGATCGGCGCGCCGACCTCGACGCGCAGGTCGGCGAAGAGCACGAGGCCGGGCGCGGCGAGCGGATCGGACGGGGACGGCGACGACGCGGGCATGGACGGCTCGAATCAGCTGCGACGCGGCGAGCCTACCGCAGCCGGGCGCCCGAGGCGGCGCTGTATCGCTGCCGGCCGGGCCCGGGCACACTTGCGCCATGCACATCCTGATCATCGGCGGTGGCGTCTTTCTCGGCGCACAGGTGTTGAGCTCGGCGCTCGATCGCGGCCACGAGCTGACGGTCTTCAACCGCGGCCGAGCCCGCAGCGAATGGCCGCCCGGCGTCGAGGCGATCAGCGGCGACCGCGACGTCGACCTGGGCCGCCTCGACGGCAAGCGCTTCGACGTCGTCGTGGACACCTGCGGCTACGTGCCGGCCGAGGTGAAGAAGAGCGCCGAGGCGCTGCGCGGCGTCGTCAAGAGCTATTGCTTCGTCTCCAGCATCTCGGCGTATGCGTCGTTCCGGCATGCGCCGGTACGCGAGATCGACCCGCTCGCCGATTTTTCGCGCGTCGCCCCGGACGACCGCGACCTCTCTCACTACGGCGCGCAGAAGGCGGCGTGCGAAGCCGAGGTCCGCGCCGTCTTCGGCGAGCACGCGCTCATCGTCCGGCCCGGCCTCATCGTCGGCCCCGGCGACCGCAGCGGCCGCTTCAGCTACTGGCCGTGGCGGGCGATGCACGGCGGCGAGATGCTCGTGCCCGACCTCGGCGACGACGAGCCGCTGCAGTTCATCGACGTCCGCGACCTCGGCGCCTGGATCGTCCGCCTGCTCGAGCGCGGCGAGCGCGGCGCGTTCAACGGCACCGGCCCGGCACGCGGGCCGTCGTGCGCCTGGAGCGACCTGGTCGCGGCATGCGAAGACGAGGCGGCCCGGCGCGGCGCGCCGGCGCTGCAGGTCACCCCGGTCGCCGAGAGCTTTCTCCTCGAGCATGGCGTGACGCCGTGGACCGAGCTGCCGCTTTGGCTGCCCTCGAGCGACAGCGAGCACCATGGCCATTCGCGCGTCGAGATCGAGCACGCCGAACGGACCCGGCTGGTGACCCGGCCGCTCGAGCAGACGGTCGCCTCCGTCATCGACGAGGGCGTCCCGGCCGCCGACGACGCGCGCCGCAAGGGCAAGCTGACGCGCGAGCGCGAAGCGCAGCTGCTCGCGCTCTGGCACTCCCGCGACCCCGAGACGACCGGGCCATGACCACGAAGTCGTCGACGACGCAGGTCGCCATCATCGGTGCAGGGCCCGCCGGATTGCTGCTCGGCGCCCTCCTCGCCAAGGCGGGAATCGAGACGGTGATCGTCGAGCAGCGCAGCCCCGAGTACGTGCTCGGGCGGATCCGCGCCGGCGTGCTCGAGCAGGTGACGGTCGACCTGCTCGAGGCCGCGGGCGCGGCGACGCGCCTGCACGCCGAAGGCCTGCCGCACGGGGGCATCGAGCTGTGCTTCGGCGGCGCGCGGCATCGCATCGACATGCATCGGCTGACCGGCGGCAAGCAGGTCACGATCTACGGCCAGACCGAAGTGACGCGCGACCTGATGCAGCTGCGCGCCGCGGCCGGCCTGCCGAGCGTCTACGAGGCCGCCGACGTGAAGCCGCTGGGCTTCGACGGCACCCATCCCGCGCTGCACTACGTCAAGGACGGCACCGCGCACGAGTTGCGCTGCGACTTCATCGCCGGCTGCGACGGCTATCACGGCATCAGCCGGCAGAGCGTCCCCGGCAACGCGCTGCGGAACTTCGAACGCGTCTATCCCTTCGGCTGGCTCGGCGTCCTCTCGGAGACGCCGCCGGTCTCGCACGAGCTCATCTATTCGAACCACGAGCGCGGTTTCGCCCTGTGCAGCATGCGCTCGGCGACGCGCAGCCGCTACTACGTTCAGTGCGCGCTCGACGACCACGCCGAGCGCTGGAGCGACGACGCCTTCTGGGCCGAGCTGCGGGCCCGCCTCGACGGCGCGGCGGCAGCGGCGCTCGTCACCGGGCCGTCGATCGAGAAGAGCATCGCGCCCCTGCGCAGCTTCGTCGCCGAGCCGATGCGCTTCGGCCGGCTCTTTCTCGCCGGCGACGCGGCGCATATCGTCCCGCCGACAGGCGCCAAGGGACTCAACCTCGCCGCCGGAGACGTCGGCCTGCTGGCCCGCGCGCTCGCGGAGCACTACGCCGAGCTGAGCGACGCCGGGCTCGACGACTATTCGGCGCGGTGCCTGCGCCGCGTCTGGCGCGCCGAGCGCTTCTCGTGGTGGTTCACCTCGCTGATGCACAAGTTCCCGGAAACGGGCGCGTTCGGCCAGAAGATGCAGGCCGCCGAGCTCGACTACCTCGTCCACTCGGAGGCTGCGTCGACAGCGCTGGCCGAGAATTACGTCGGCCTGCCCCTGTAGCCTCGGCCCGAAGGAAACCCGGATGAAACGCACGACCCGCCGCTCCTTCCTGATCCTCGCCGGCGCCGGCGGGCTCGGCGCGGCGCTGCCCGGCCTCGCCCTGGCGCAGGCCGCGCCGGTGCGCAACCGCGCCCTGTTCCAGGTCACGGACAACGACCCGGCACGCTGGAACATGATCCTCAACAACATGCAGAACCTGCGCGAGGGGGTGGGCAGCGAGGGCGCGGAGATCGAGCTCGTCGCCTACGGCCCGGGCCTGCTCATGCTGAGGGCCGATTCGAGCGTCAAGCAGCGCATCGCCGAGGCGCTGAAGAGCGGCGTCAAGATCAACGCCTGCCAGAACACGATGACCGGAATGAAGCTGGTTCCCGCCGACATGCTTCCCGACATCGGCTATGTTCCTTCGGGAGTGGTCGAGGTGATGCGAAAGCAGCAGCAGGGCTGGGCCTACATCCGCTCCTGAACCGTTTCAGGCGCGCGCGACGGCGAGCCAGCGGTCGAGGCGTCCGCGGTCGGCGAGCAGGTCGGCGCTGTCGCCTTCGTGGACGATCGCACCGCGGTCGAGGACGACGGCACGCGCCGTGATCGGCAGGATCTGCTTCGGGTTCTGCTCGACGATGATCGACGAGACACCCTCGTCGCGAACGACGGCGGCAATCGTGCGGAGCAGCTCCTGGACGAGGATCGGCGCCAGGCCTTCGAGCGGCTCGTCGAGCAGGAGGAGCCTCGGATTGAGCACCAATGCGCGGGCCACCGCGAGCATCTGCTGCTCGCCGCCCGACAGCTGGTTGCCCATGTTCGCCCTGCGCTCCTCGAGGCGCGGGAACATGGCGTAGACGCGCTGTGGCGTCCACGGCCCGGGCCGCGCCACCGCCGTCAGGTTCTCCTCGACCGTGAGCGACTTGAAGATGTTGCGCTCCTGCGGCACCCAGCCGATTCCGGCGGCGGCGCGCGCGTGCGAAGGCAGCGCCTGGATCTCGCTGCCGCCGAGCACGATGCGGCCACCGTAGCGGCGCGTCACGCCGACCAGCGTGTTGAGCAGCGTCGTCTTGCCGGTGCCGTTGCGGCCGAGCAGCGCCAGCGACTCACCCTCGGCGAGCGCGAAGTCGACGCCCCGGACGACGACGGCCTCGCCGTAGCCCGACCTCAGCCCTTCGACGCGCAGCAGCTCAGCCATGCGCCAGCACCGCATCGGCGGCGTCGTCTTCGCCCAGGTAGACCGCCTTGACGCGCGGATCGTTCGAGATCGATGCGACGTCACCCTCGGCGAACACGGCGCCGCCGACGAGCACGGTCACCGTCTTCGCGAAGTTGAAGACGAGGTCCATGTCGTGCTCGATGAGAAGGATGGACACCTCTGCGGGAAGCGCGTTGATGGTCTCGAAGATCTCCTGGCGATCGCCCTCCGGAACTCCGGCGACCGGCTCGTCGAGGAGGAGCACACGCGGCTTGCAGGCGAGCGCCGTCGCGATCTCGAGAAGCCGGCGCTTGCCGTAGGCGAGCAAGCCCACCGATAGGTCCATCACGTCGGCGAGGCGAAAGCGCTCGAGCAGGTTTTCACATTCCACAGCGACGGCCGCATCGCTTCCGAGCGGCTTCCACCAGCCGGCGCTCTTGCCTTGCTGCGCCGAGACCGTGAGGGCCAGCGACGAGAGCGGCGTCAGGCCGTTGAAGAGCTGGTTGATCTGGAACGTGCGGACGATGCCGCGGCGCACTCGCGCGTGCACCGAGAGGTGGGTGATGTCGCTGCCGTCGAGCGCGATCGTTCCCGAGCTCGGCTCGAGCACGCCGGTCAGCAGGTTGATGAGCGTCGTCTTGCCGGCGCCGTTCGGCCCGATCAGGGCGTGGCGCGCTCCGCGCTCGACCTTGAGCGACACCTCGTTGGTCGCCGCCAGTCCGCCGAAGCGCTTGACGAGCGAGCGAGTTTCCAGCACGACGCTCATTTCTTTCTCCCGAACCAGGTCCACGGACGAACGAAACGGTCGCGGCCGACGAGGACGAGGACGACGAGGAACAGGCCGAGCCAGAAGTTCCAGTACTGCGGCGTCCACGCCGAGACGAGGTCGTGCAGCAGCTTGAAGACGATCGCGCCGAAGACGCCGCCGTACAGGTAGCCGGTGCCGCCGATGACGAGGACGAGCAGGACCTCGGCGCTGCGATGGAAGTCGAAGACGTCGAGCGAGGCGAAGCCGCTCGTCTGCGCGAGCAGCGCGCCGGCGGCGCCGGCGATCGCCGCGGCGATCGTGTAGATGGCGACCAGGCGCAGCCGCACCGACAGGCCGATGCTCGCGGCGCGCAGCCGGTTGTCGCGCAACGCCTGCAGCGACACGCCGAACGGCGAGTAGACGATGCGCCGCGCGACGAACAGCGAGACGCCGAGGACGAGCAGCGAATACGCGTACGCGACCCGCCCCGAGAGGTCGAAGTCGAAGCGCCCGAACGGCGTCACGAGCGGCCCCATGACGACGCCTTGCAGCCCGTCGGCGCCGCCGGTGATCGTGTCGAGCTTGTTGGCGAGCTCGTAGAGGACCGAGGCGACGCCCAGCGTCACCATGAGTCGCGTCAGGTCGGTGCCGCGCAGGATCAGCACGCTCGTCACCAGGCCGAGCAGCGCGCTGGCGCCGACGGCGACGGCCAGGCCGGTGAGCGGATCGGGCATCCAGTTCTTGGCGAACAGCGCCGCCGCGTATGAGCCGAAGCCGAAGAACGCGGCGTGGCCCAGCGAGACGATTCCGGCGTAGCCGAGGATGAGGTCGAGCGAGACGGCGAAGAGCGCGACGATCGCGATCTCGTTGAGCAGCAGCGCCTGCCCGGGCAGAAGCAGCCACGACAGCGGCAGCGCCGCGTACAGGGCCAGCTCCCACCAGCGCCAGCGCGCGTAGCCGCGCAGCGAGCGGGCGGTCGGGGCGAGGCCTGCAGTGTCGGCGTGGTTCATCTTCCGCCTGCCCGCGCGAACAGGCCCTGCGGTCGCAAGGTCAGGATCGCGATCATCAGGCTGTAGACGATGAAGGCGCCGAGCTTGGGAACGTAGTACTTGCCGGCGACGTCGGCGATGCCCAGGAGCAACGCGGCGAGGAGCGGGCCGGTGATCGTCGTCGTCCCGCCGACCGAGACGACGATCAGGAAATAGATCATGAACTTGAGCGGAAAGCTCGGGTCGAGGCCGAGCACTTCGGCGCCGAGCGCGCCGCCCAGGCCCGCCAGTCCCGAGCCGACGGCGAAGGTGACGAGAAAGATGCGGTTGACGTCGAGGCCGAGACCGCCGGCGACGCGCGGGTCGTCGACCGAGGCACGCAGCCGGCTGCCGAAGCGAGTCCGCGACAGCACCCACTGCAGCGCGACGGTGAGCAGCGCGCACAGGACGATGATGAAGAGCCGGTACTTGCCGATGCCGACCGCCTCGATCGGCAGCCGCCCCTGCAGCCAGTCGGGAAGCTGGATGTTCTGCTGCATCGAGCCGACGAAGTAGTCGACCGCCGTCACCGCCATGAAGACCAGGCCGATCGAGAACAGCACCTGGTCGAGGTGCGGCTTGGCGTACATCGGCCGGTACAGCGTGCGCTCGAGCAGCGCGCCGAGCAGCGCCGTGCCGACGAAGGCGATCGGCAGACAGGCGAGGAAGGGAACGCCGACCCGGTTCATCAGCAGCACCGTGATGTAGCCGCCGGCCATCGCGAAGGCGCCGTGCGCCAGGTTGATGAAGTTCATCAGCCCGAGCGTCACCGCGAGCCCGACCGCGAGCACGAACAGCAGCATGCCGTAGGCGATGCCGTCGAAGAGCAGAGTCAGCATGTCGGTGGGCGAAACTCCGGGGCGCGCGCCGGATTCTCGGTCATCGAATCCGCTGCGCACGGGCCGGCGTAAACTGAGTCGTCTTCATCGGCGTGATCGCATTCGAGGGTCCTGATGGCCAAAGAGTCCACCGCCTCGGGCAGCCGCGTTCGCGGTCGGCGCGCACCGGCGCAAAGGAAAGCAGCAAGCGCGACGCGCTCACGCAGCGGCGTGCGGCCGGTCGAGGCCGGCGACACGCTCGCGCGACCAGGTCGCCGCGCCGCCGAAGCCGACCGGGTGGCACGCGGGACGAGCACCGCGCTGACCGTGCAGGAAATGGCGATCTCCGACCTGCTGGCGCAGAAGAACGGATCGCCGGCGAGCGAGACGTTGCGCCAGTTGCAAGCACTGATCGCGGGCGCTTCGCCCGACGAGGTCAAGGCCTTGCGGCGCACGCTGTTCAAACGCGACGACCCGGCGCGGCCCGGCGTCGATCCCGACACCGAGCTTGCGCCGGGCTGGCGCGAAGGCACGTATCCCTACAAGAACCTCCTGTCGCGCAAGAGCTACGAGCGACAGAAGTACCGCCTCCAGGTCGAGCTCCTGAAGCTGCAGTCCTGGGTCAAGGAAAGCGGCCAGCGCGTCGTGATCCTGTTCGAGGGTCGAGACGCTGCCGGCAAGGGCGGCGCGATCAAGCGCTTCATGGAGCACCTCAACCCGCGCGGTGCCCGCGTCGTCGCGCTCGAGAAGCCGAGCGAGGTGGAACGCGGGCAGTGGTACTTCCAGCGCTATGTCGAGCACCTGCCGACGCGCGGCGAGATCGTACTGTTCGATCGCAGCTGGTACAACCGCGCCGGCGTCGAGCGGGTCATGGGCTTTTGCACCGATGCCGAGTACGACGAGTTCCTGCGCCAGGTCCCCGAATTCGAACGCCAGCTGGTTCGTTCCGGCGTGTACCTGTTCAAGTTCTGGTTCTCGGTCAGCCGGGCCGAGCAGCGCCGCCGCTTCAAGGAGCGCAAGGCGCATCCGCTCAAGCAGTGGAAGCTGAGCCCGGTCGACATGGCCTCGCTCGACAAGTGGGACGAGTACACGCGTGCGAAGGAGGCGATGTTCATCCATTGCGACACCTCGGACGCGCAGTGGACGGTGATCAAGTCCGATTGCAAGAAGCGCGCACGCCTCAACGCCTTGCGTTATCTGCTGAATCGACTGCCCTATTCGAACAAGGACGCAGCCGCGGTCGGCGCCGTGGACCCGCTGATCTTCGGTCGGCCGTCGCTCGTGCCCAGCATGGGCGACGACCAGCTCGCCGCCGGCATCAGCTGACCTGACCCGAGGCCTTGCGCGTAGAGGCGTTGAAGCGCGCGCGATAGCGCCCCGGCGATTCGCCGAACCAGCGCTTGCAGGCGCGGAAGAGATTGCTCTGGTCTTCGAACCCGAGCAACTCGGCCACATGCCTGAGGGAGTTCCGGGGCTTCCTGAGGTATTTCTGCGCCAGTTCACGGCGGGTGTCGTCGAGCAGGCGCTGAAACGACGTCCCTTCGGCTTGCAGCCGACGCTGCAAGGTCCGGTCGCTGATCTTCAGCAATGCGGCGACCTGCTCGCGACGCGGCTCGGTCTGCCACGATCCCGCCGCGAGGATGTCGCTGACGTGGCGACTGATCCTTGCCCCTTCGAGCCGCTCGAGCTCTTCCTCGACCAGGCGCGAGTGCAGCGTCGCCATCGCAGGGTCTCTTGCCGACAGCGGCAACGCCAGGTCGATCTTGCGCAACAGCGCCCGGTTCGCCGCCTGGCCGAATCGCACCGGACATCCGAACACCTCCCGATGCGGCCTCGAGTCGAGCGGATCCGGGTAGACGAACTCCACCGCCGTGGCGCGCAGCTCACGGCCGGTGATCCAGCTGCAAAAGCTCAGCATCGTGAGCATTCCGAACTCGACCCGCTGGCGCGGGACCGGACGTTCGCCGCCCATGTGGCCCAGCTCGAACCAGTAGCCGTCCCCGTCCTCGGCCAACGCGAAGGTCGCCGCGTTGCTGACGACGTTCATGTAGCGGGCCATCTGGCGTAGGGCCGAGAGCAGATCGGGGCTGGCCATCATCGCGTAGCCGACGACGCCGAGCTTGCCGTACGTCTCGGCCAGCTCCTTCGACAGGCCCAGCGTCGCCTTGCCCGAGCGCGCCACCGCCATCTCCCACAACACACTGACGTCGTCGATCGAGAAGCGCCCGGCCGGGTCGTTCAAGGGGGCGATGTCGAGACCCGCGTCGCGAAAGAGCGCGTCGACGTCCACGCCTTCCGCGGCGAACATTTCGACCACGCCCCGGACCCATCCGGACGAACTCGTACGCGCGATCATGTGTCTGTTCCCCTGGCGACGACTGCCGTGCACGATCCGCGTTCCCGCCTCGACGATGGCGCTGCAACGCCAGCAAACTGGCTTGCCGGGCCACTGTGCTGACATCCTCCAATTTCTAGAATAGCTCAGAACAAATCCCCGCCCTTCGCTGCGCTCGGCTCGCGACGACGATGACCCGGCAGGGAACGACGGAGACGAGACCATGGCTCGCATCGAGCGCATTGCATCGGGGTTGTTCTTGGCGTGCGCGTTGTTGAGCGCGTGCGGCGGCAACGACTACGATCCCACGGTTCGCAACACGTCCTTCGGCCGCGTCCTGGGCGTCGACGATTCCGCCAAGTCGGGGACCTATGCGTGGAAGGGAATACCTTTCGCCAAGCCACCGGTCGGTGCGCTGCGCTGGAAGGCGCCCCTCGACCCGGACGCGTGGACCTCGCCGAAATCGACGACGCAGTTCGCCAACGCCTGTGTCCAGTACGGACGAATCTACGGTCCCGGCGCGAACAACACCTACGACGCGACGATCGCAACGACGCTGAACCAGGCCGTCGGCAACGAGGATTGCCTCTACCTGAACATCTGGCGCCCGGCCAACGGCCATGCGAATCTGCCGGTCATCCTCTTCATCCACGGCGGCAGCAACGTTTCCGGCTACACCGCCGATCCCGTGTACGACGGGGCGGCGCTGGCGAAGACGGCGAACGCCGTCGTCGTCACGGCCAACTACCGGCTCGGCATCTTCGGCTGGCTCAACCTGCCGCAGCTGAAGGAAGGCACGAACGCCCAGGACGACTCCGGCAACTTCGCCGTCCTCGACCACATCAAGGCGCTCCAGTTCATCAACAAGAACATCGCGGCGTTCGGCGGCGATGCCGGCAACGTCACGGTCATGGGCCAGTCGGCCGGGGCGATCGACGTCTACGCGCTGCTCACCTCGCCTGTGGTGGTCAGCGCGAATCCGCAGCTGATGCACCGGGCGATGCCGATGAGCGGCGGCATCTCGCTGGCGACGAACCTGCCGCCCGGCAGCATCCCGACGCTCAATCCGGCCGCAGTCGCGCTCGCGCAAGGCAATGCCCTGCTCAACAACCTCGTGATCGCCGACGGCCTGGCCACCGACATTCCCTCGGCGCAGGGGTACGTCGCGACGCAGAGCGCGGCGCAGATTGCCACCTACATGAGAGGCAAGGACCCGGCGACGCTGCTGACGACGCTGCTCACGAAGCTGGCGGCCCTCGGCCTGTCGGGTTCCGGTCCGATTCCCGAAGGCGTCGTCGTCGCGACCGATCCGATCGCCGCGATCAACGCCGGGAACTATCTCAAGGTACCCGTGCTGGCGAGCAATGCGCGCGACGAAGCCAAGTTGTTCCCGACCTTCCTCGCCCTGGCGCCGGTGCTCGGCGGGATCAGCGGTCGCCTGGTCAGCGACGCGACGCTCTTCACGACCCAGTTCAACTACAACCCCGACGCGGCGCCGACGATCACGATCGACCAGTGGATCCCGGCCAAGTACTTGCCGGTGACGACGCCGGTCACAGGGTTCAACGCCGAGACCGACCTGTTGAACGCGATCTTCTTCGGCGCCAGTCGCGACAACGTCCTCAACGCCCTGAAGGCGCAGCAGGCCAATGTCTGGTACTACCGGTTCGACTGGGATCAAGAGCCCGCACCGTGGAACGACATCTACGGCGCCGCTCACGCCTTCGACCTGCCGTTCGTGTTCGGCAACTTCGGGCCGTCGCTGTTCGCCAACGTCGCCAACGGCACGGCGAACAAGTCCGGGCGGCTCGACCTGTCGGACGCGATGATGCGAAGCGTCGGCGCGTTCGCCCAAGGTGGCGACCCGAACAATGCCGCGCTCGGCGTCGTCTGGCCGGCCTGGCCGAGCAAGCTGCTCTTCGACGCGAGCGCCACCGCCAAGAGCATTTCGGTGCAATAGCCGCGACGACGTTGCTCGGGGCGTTCGCCGATCGCGACGCCTGACCCTGATGCATCCGACGCCGCCGATGCTTATGCTGGCTTGTCCTCCCGCTTCAGGAGCGAGCCGTCGTTTCGCATCGTCCTCCTCTCGACCTCGCCAGCGTCGACCGGAGCCTCGCCCGCTTCGTCACCGCAACCACCGGTCCGGGTAGCAGCGTCGAAGGCCTGCGCGTGATGGAGGCGGGCCACGCCGGCCTGACCTTC
>DATMGW010000560.1:0-2294 GCA_035555295.1 Caldimonas sp. | reverse complement strand
CGCGCACGGCAGCGAGCCGAGCCCCCCGGCATTGCACACGGCGACGGCGAGGGCATGGTCCTGCACTCCCGCCATCGGTGCCTGGACGATCGGCACCTCGAGACCGAGCACGCGCTGCAGAGTCTCCATGACGAACCTCCTATTGGTGGATAGGTTCTAGCTAAACAGGCGCCTCGCCGCCGCGGAGCCGGCTGCGAGGTCGCGCGCCTCGAGCATCGCGTAAAGCTGGCCGAGCTCGGCGCCGATCGTCGCGAAGCCCTCACTGCTCAAGGGCTGCTCGTTGTCGTCGACGATCGCCGCGTCCATGCCGACGGCGAGCGCCTGCGCCGCCGCCTGCCAGGCCTTGAACGGCTCGATCGCCGAGTCGGTCTGCGGCACGTCGAAGGCGAGCGTGACGTCGCGCACGGCGGCGCGGTCCGGTTCGTCGGCCAGCGCGGCCTGCGAATCGAAGGTCAGCGTCAGCACCGGGGGCGCGCCCTCTTCGCTCGACGGATAGACGAGCCGGCCGGGAACGACTCCGGGGACGAAGCCGTGCCGGCGCGCGTGCTGCTGGATGTAGCCGACGCTCCAGGCGGCGCCGCGCGCGCGCAGATGCACGGCGAGCTGCGCATCGTGCCGGCTGGCGAACGCGTCGAGCTCGCGCGCCCGCGCCATGACGTCAAGCATGTCGGGGAAGTCGGCCGCCGCGCCCGCCGCGTCGGCGAGCGCCTGGATGCGCTGCACGAATTCCGAGTACTCGATTTCGTTGAGGGCTCCGGTGCGGCTGGCGAGTTGGACTCCGGCCTGCAGCTCGCCATAGCGCTCGCCCGCGGCCGGTGCTTCCCAGCACCCGGTCTCGCTGTTCAAGCCTTCGACAAGGACGAGCTTGCTGCCGACATGTCGCTTCGAGGGCAGGTGCGGCGCGAGCGCGTCGCCCGTGACCGGCGCGTCGAGCGCGAGCGTCGCGAAGGCGTCGATCAAGGCGTCGAGCTGCAGCGGCACGCGCTTCGAAAGACGGCGCGGCGCGCCGCCGACCACGTGCACTGCATCGCCCTCGTCGCCCGCGTCGAGCCCGGGTTCGTCGGGCGTGCCGATCGCGAGCGAGCCCGGTTCCTCGCGCGGCCCGGTCGCGCGCTTCGGGCCGGCGCGGCGCGCCTGCCAGGCGCCGTGCGCGACGACTCCGGCGAGAACGACGCCGCCGAGTGATGCCAGGGCGATCGTCAACGAATTCATGCCACCCGTAAGTCGTCAGCCCGAGTGCCCTAAGCGGCTTCGGCAAGCCGCATCGCGCCGGGCATGTCGACGGTGACGATGCGCGAGACGCCCTGCTCCTGCATCGTCACGCCGATCAGCTGCTCGGCCATCTCCATGGCGATGCGGTTGTGGCTGATGAAGAGGAACTGCGTCTCCTTCGCCATCTCGGTGACGAGCCGCGCGTAGCGCTCGGTGTTGGCGTCGTCGAGCGGCGCGTCGACCTCGTCGAGCAGGCAGAACGGCGCCGGGTTGAGCTGGAAGATCGCGAACACGAGGGCGATCGCGGCGAGCGCCTTCTCGCCACCGGAGAGCAGGTGGATCGAGCTGTTCTTCTTGCCCGGCGGCTGCGCCATCACCTGCACGCCGGCGTCGAGGATCTCGTCGCCGGTCATGACGAGGCGGGCCGTTCCGCCGCCGAACAGGAGCGGGAACATGCGGCCGAAGTGCTCGTTGACCTGATCGAAGGTCGTACCGAGGAGCTGGCGCGTCTCCAGGTCGATCTTGCGGATCGCGTCCTCGAGCGTCGCCATCGCCTCGCCGAGGTCGGCGCTTTGCGCGTCGAGAAAGCCCTTTCGCTCGCGCGCCGACGTCAGCTCGTCGAGAGCAGCGAGGTTGACGGCGCCGAGCGACTCGATCTCGCGATTGAGCGCGTCGATGCGGCCTTGCAGGCCGGCCAGCCTGACGCCGCCTTCCTCGACGCTGCGCGCGACAGCGTCGCGGTCGGCGCCGGCGGCTTCGAGCTGCTCGAGGTACTGCGCGCCGCCGAGGCGGGCCGCCTGCTCCTCGAGCTGCAGCGCACCGAGCCTGTCGCGCAAGGGCTGCAAGGACTGCTCATGGCCGAGTCGCGCCTCGTCGGCGCGGCGCAGGCGCTGCGTCAGATCGTCGTAGACACTGCGCTTGCCACCGAGCGCGGCCTCGCGCTCGAGCCTGGTTGCCAGCGCCGACTGCAGCTCGGTCTGGGCCTGCGTGTCGGTGAGACGATCGAGCTCTTCGGCCAGCGCGGCATCGGTTGCGCGGTTCGACTCGAGCTGCTGCTCTGCCGTCGCGATCGCGCGCTCGAG
>DATMGW010000559.1:0-8426 GCA_035555295.1 Caldimonas sp. | reverse complement strand
GCGGAAGCCGTTGGCGGCAATGGTCGCGCTTTCCATGTCGAGCGCGATCGCCCGACTCTGGCTGAAGCGGCGTTCCGGCGTGCTCAGCGCATGGTGTGAGGGCAGCAGCTCCCAGTTGCGGTTGTCCGTGCTCGCGACGGTGCCGGTGCGCATGATTCGCTTGAGCTCGTAGCCCTTGAGCTGCGTCACCTCGGCGACCGCTTCCTCGAGCGCGACCTGTACTTCGGCGAGCGCGGGAATCGGCACCCAGAGCGGCAGGTCCTCGTCGAGCACGTGGTCCTCACGTACGTAGCCGTGCGCGAGCACGTAGTCGCCGAGCTGCTGGGTGTTGCGCAGCCCCGCGCAGTGGCCGAGCATCACCCACGCGTGCGGGCGAAGGACCGCGATGTGGTCGGTGATCGTCTTCGCGTTCGCCGGACCGACGCCGATGTTGACCATCGTGATCCCGCTGCCGTCTTCGCGAACGAGGTGGTACGCCGGCATCTGCGGCAGGCGCGGCGGGGGGGAGCCGAGATCGTCGCCGGGGCGCGGCGTCGCGCCCCGATGCCTTTCGATGACGTTGCCCGGTTCGATGAAGGCGTCGTAGGCCAGCGGTCCGATCGCACCGGCCATCGCCTCGTGGCCGAGGCGAACGAACTCGTCGATGTAGAACTGATAATTCGTGAAGAGGACGAAGTTCTGGAAGTGCTCCGGGTCGGTTCCGGTGTAGTGGCGCAGGCGGTGCAGCGAGTAGTCGACGCGCGGCGCGGTGAAGAGCGCCAGCGGATGCGCCTGGCCGGGCGCCGCGACGAAGGTGCCGTTGGCGATGCCGTCGTCCATGGCGCCGAGGTCGGGCAGGTCGAACAGGTCGCGCAGCAGGAGCCGGCGCTCGGGCGTGAGGCTGCCCTCGATGTGGTCGTGCTCGGCGAATGAGAAGTGCACCGGGATCGGCTGCACGCTCGTCCCGATCTCGAGCGACACGCTGTGGTTCTGCAGCAGGAGCCGGAACTGCTCGAGGTAGTAGTTTGCGAAGAGGTCCGGTCGGGTCAGCGTCGTCTCGTAGGTGCCGGGGCCCGAGACGAAGCCGTAGCTGAGGCGCGAGTCGGCGCGCGCGACCGTGTTGGTGTGGATGCGTACGAAAGGGTAGCAGGCGCGAACGTGCCCTACCGACGCACCACCGCTGACGAAGGTTTGCAGCGCCGCGCGCAGGTGGTCGACGCTGCCGTCGTAGATGGCGCACACGCGCTCGAGCGCGGAGTCTGCGTCGTCGAAGCGCGCCGGGGCGATGAATGGAGGAACGAGCGCCACGTCAGCCGATCTTTGCGAAGGCGTGGATCGCCGGCGGCGCTGCGAACATCTGCCCGGCGGCAGCGATCGCCGCGGCGACGTGCGGCGTCTTCATGTGCGCATCGACGTCAGCCTGGCCGCGCCATTGCTCAACCGTCTGGAAGCTGTGCGGCGCGTCGGGGCGTTGGAAAAGCTCGTAACCAAGACATCCCGCTTCGCCGCGCGAGCTCGCCGCCAGCTCGATCAGCAACCCCTTGGCTGCGACCGCATGCTCGGGCTTGACGACGATCGTCGCCATCACGTGGATCATGTTTGCCATCTCCTCGCTGTGGGTCGCGGGCAAAATCGGCCGCAACGACGAATGATGCCGCAGCCCGCATGACGACTTTCCTTCCTCGCCGTCGCCCCGGGCGCGGCGTACCGGAATGAAGGTGCTCGTTCTCGGGGCCGGCGTGATCGGCGTCACGGCGGCCTACGAGCTCGCCGGAGCCGGGCACGAGGTGACGGTTGTCGACCGCCAGCGCGCGCCGGCGCTGGAGACGAGCTTCGCCAACGCCGGCGAAGTCTCGCCCGGCTACTCGGCACCCTGGGCCGGCCCGGGCGTGCCGCTCAAGGCGATCAAGTGGCTGGCGATGCGGCATCGGCCGCTCGTTATCCGCCCGCACATCGACGCCGCCTTCGTCGCCTGGGTCCTGGCGATGCTGCGCAACTGCACTGCGGCGCGCTACGAGATCAACAAGACGCGAATGGTCCGCCTGGCCGAGTACAGCCGCGACTGCCTGCGCGCCCTGCGCGCTGCCACCGCAATCGCCTACGACGAGCGGATGCAGGGCACGCTGCAGCTCTTTCGCACGCAAAAGCAGTTCGACGGCAGCGCCAACGACGTCGCCGTCCTGCGCGAAAGCGGCGTCGCATTCGACCTGCTCGACGCCGCCGGCTGCATTCGCCACGAGCCGGCGCTGGCGCGCGTGCGCGAGAAATTCGTCGGCGGACTGCTCCTGCCGGGCGATGAAACCGGAGACTGTTTCAAGTTCACGCAGCGCATGGCGGCGTTGGCCGCCGAGCGCGGCGTCGCGTTCCGCTTCGAGACTCCGGTGCGCGGGCTGGTCCGCAGCGGCACGGGCATCGAAGGCGTCGTCATCGAAGACGAAACGCTGGTCGCCGACGCGTACCTGGTCGCACTCGGTAGCTACTCGCCGCTCCTGCTCAGGCCGATCGGCATCCGTATTCCGGTCTATCCGGTCAAGGGCTACTCGATCACCGTGCCGATCGTCGATGCCTCGGGCGCGCCCGAATCGACGGTGATGGACGAGACGCACAAGGTCGCCGTGACGCGACTCGGCGAGCGCATCCGCGTCGGCGGCACGGCCGAGCTCGCCGGCTATACGCTCAAGCTCCACGAGGCGCGCCGGCATACGCTCGCCCACGTCGTGACCGATCTCTTTCCCAAGGGCGGCGATGTCTCGCGAGCGGAATTCTGGTGCGGCCTGAGACCCATGACGCCCGACGGCACGCCGGTGATCGGCGCGACGCCGCTCGACCGCTTGTTCCTCGCCACCGGCCACGGCACGCTCGGCTGGACGATGGCTGCCGGCACCGCAAGGGTGATGGCCGACGTCATGTCGGGCCGCAGCGCCGGCATCGATCTGACGGGATTGACCCTGGCGCGCTATCGACGCGGCTTCGTCTGAAGAGAGGCGTCGCTCAGCGCGGCGCGTCGAAGGCCGAGACCGGCGCATCCGGCCAGTGCCGGGCTTGCAAGGCAGGCTGCGCGGCTTCGTAGCCGAGCGACATGAGGTCCGTCGATTCGCCGTCCGCCGCCGCGTCCGATGCAATCGCCGGGCGCACGCTCGCGTGGACCCACCGCTTCACGTCCTCGACCCAGTCAGCATCGTTCGTCATCGTGTTCCCTGTCGCGGGATGCGCCCTCGTCCCTGGCGAACTGTCATTGCGCAGCCTCTGGTTGACTATCGGCCAACCCATCGCTGTACAGTAGGAGCCAACCTACAGGCGAATGCCGGCGCCGCCAATTTAGTCGCGACCGATGACCGTTTGACGACAGCGCATCGCGGCTCGGCGCTTCCCACACGCGGCACAGCGCTACGCCCACAACGCGCCGCGCGGCCCTCGGGTAGCGCCATGCGGTCGAAGACGGCATCGCGGCGGCAAGGAGCACGGCGCTTGCGACGACGCTCGCGACGAGGCGCAGGCGAGCTCTGTGCCGGGGCCCGATCAGCAGCGCGTCGCCGAGTCGGCGCCGGCTGTGGCTCGCGCTAGCATCGGCTCCGTGGAAAGCATCGAACCGATCCGTCCGCGTCGACGCGAGCTCGTTTGATCGCGTCTAAACCGCATGTTCCGGCCGCACCGACCCCGATGACGGCCGCCGCCATTCGGGTCGGCACGGGAGGCTGGACCTACGGGCCCTGGCGCGACAACTTCTTTCCGAAGGGCCTGCCGCATCATGCCGAGCTCGAGTACGCGAGCCGGCGGCTGACCGCGATCGAGATCAACGCAACCTACTACCGCCTGCAGAAGCCCGAAAGCTTCGCGAAGTGGCGCGATGCGACGCCCGAGCACTTCGTCTTCAGCGTCAAGGCCTCGCAGTACTCGACGAACCGCAAGGTGCTGGCCGAAGGCGGCGAGGCGATCGGCCGCTTCCTCGGCAGCGGGCTGGCCGAGCTCGGCGACAAGCTCGGTCCCGTGGTCTGGCAGTTCGCGACGACGAAGGTCTTCGACCCGGTCGACTTCGGCGCGTTTCTCGGCCTCTTGCCGGCCCGGCTCGGAACGCGAAAGCTGCGCCATGCCGTCGAGGTCCGACACCCGAGCTTCATGACGCCCGAGTTCATCGCGTTGGCGCGCAAGCACCGGGTCGCGATCGTCTTCGCCGACTCCGACGCCTACCCATCGTTCGCCGACGCGACGGCCGATTTCGTCTATGCCCGCCTGATGAAGACCGAGCCGCAGCACCCGAGCGGGTATGCGCCCGAGCGCATTGCCTTCTGGGCCGACTGCGCGAGGCGCTGGGCGAGCGGCGGCGAGCCGCAAGGCCTGCCGCGCGTCGAAGCGACGCCGCCGGCCGCCGGATCCGGGCCGCGCGACGTCTTCCTGTTCTTCATCAGCGGTGCCAAGGAGCGCGCCCCGGCCGCGGCGATGGCGACGCTCGATCGGCTGGGACTCGCTCCCGCACCCTGAGCCTGCGTCGCTGCAGGACATGAAGAGGCCTCGCGCGCTGCCCCGTGACGGGCGTCGCGCGACGCCTGTGGCCTCGTCGGGGCGTCTATAGGCCCCGGCTGCGTCCGAAGAGCAGGGACGCGACGGCGAGGATGATGAAGACGACGAAGAGGATCTTGGCGATCCCGGCGGCGCCGGCGGCAATGCCGCCGAAGCCGAACAGCGCCGCGATCAGAGCGATCACGAAAAATACGACGGCATAGTGAAGCATGTGAACTCCTGGTTGAACGCCGCGCCATCCGGGGGACCGTCGCGACGGTGCCTCTATCTTCTGTGCAAGCTCGGGTCGCGACGATAGGCGACGCGGCAGACGTGCTGTCGGGGGTGCGGGGGCGGGCCTGTCGGACGGCTCCGACGCGGGGCGCATGGTCGGGTGGCTCGTGCCACACTCGGCGCTGCACTCATTCGCCCCGCAATGGCCAACGCTGCAGACGCTTCGGCTTTTCCCCCGCCGGTCCCCGGCACGGTCGAGCGGCCGCCGCGTCCGGCGGCGACGATCGTCGTCGTGCGCGACGCCGGGCCCGGCCTCGAAGTGCTGCTGTCGCGCCGCGCCGACGGCAGCGACTACACGAGCGGCGCCTGGGTCTTCCCCGGAGGCATCGTCGATCGCGGCGATCGCGAGGCTCATGCGTCGTGTGTCGGCCTCGACGACGCCGGGGCCAGCAGGAAGCTCGGCGTCGAGCGCGGCGGGCTCGACTTCTGGGTTGCAGCGATCCGCGAATGCTTCGAGGAATCGGGCCTGCTCTTCGGCTACTCGACGCGGGGCGAGCTCGACGCTGCCGACCAGACGCGACTGGTCGCGTGGCGCGGCGCCCTGCATCGCGGCGAGCGCAGCATCGCCGCGTTGTGCGAAGAAGAAGGCATCAGCCTCGCCGCCGACCGCCTCGCCTATCTCAGCCACTGGCTGACTCCGCTCGGCCGCGCCAAGCGCTACGACACGCGCTTTTTTGTCGCTGCGGCGCCGCCGGCGCAGACGGCGCTCTTCGACGGCACGGAGATGGTCGAGCAGCTCTGGATCGCTCCGGCCGAAGCGCTGGCGCGCAGCGGCTCGTTGCGGCTGCTGACACCGACGCAGAAGACGCTCGAGATGATCTCGCGTTTTACCGACACGGCAGCGCTGATGGCGTGGGCGGCGGCGCCGCGCACCGTGCCGCTGACGATGCCGCGCGTGGCGACCGGAAGCCAGGGCATGCGCCCGGTGCTGCCCGACGAGCCGGCGTGGGCCGAGCTCGGCCGCATCGATCCGGCGGGCCACGGCCACGAGTCGTATGACCTCGTTCCCGGTCGCGCGGTGCGCCTGTCCGAGCGCCTCATCCGCGTCACGGCGGGCAACGGCAACATGATGACGGGGCCGGGAACGAACAGCTATCTGATCGGCGGCGGGCCGGCCAACGAGTGGGCCGTTATCGACCCGGGTCCGGCGATCGATGCCCACGTCGATGCGATCGTCGCCGCGGCGCCCGGCCCGATCCGCTGGATCTTCGCGACGCACACGCACAGCGATCATTCGCCGGCGACGCTGGCGCTGAAGGCGCGGACCGGGGCCATCGTGCACGGCCAGGTGGCCCGGCACGACGAATGGCAGGACGCGAGCTTCGTTCCCGACGTCACGCTGACGGGCGACGAGCGGATCGTCCTGAGCCCGGCGACGACGCTCGTCGCCGTCCACACGCCGGGCCACGCGTCGAACCACCTCTGCTATCTCCTGGAGGAGGAGATGACGCTCTTCACCGGCGATCACGTCATGCAGATGTCGACCGTCGTCATCAACCCGCCCGATGGCGACATGGCGGCCTACCTCGCCTCGCTGCGCTCGCTGCTCGGCCTCGACCTCGACTGGCTCGCTCCGGGGCACGGCTTCCTGATGGCCGAGCCGCGCCGGGCGATGGAAAAGATCATCGAGCATCGTCTCGGGCGCGAGGCCAAGGTCCTCGCGGCGTTGCGCGATCTCGAGCCGGCGACGGGCGAAGCCCTGCTGGCGCGCGTCTACGCCGACGTGCCGGCGCGCCTGCATTCGATGGCGCTGCGCTCGCTGACTGCGCACCTGCTCAAGCTGCGCGACGACGGGCTGGCGCACAGCGATGCTGGCGGACGCTGGTCGAGCGTCGCGGCTGCGGCCTAGCCGCGACCTACGCGCGCCTCAGCGCTGGAAGCCGAGGCCGAGGCCGGCGAGCTCGTCGATTGCCGCCGGCGCGAAGCCCCAGTCGCGCAAGGCGGCCAGGCCGCCGGCGCCGCGCTCGGGCGGCGGGCAACGCGCCGCTCCCGGCGTCCGTGCGAAGCGTGGCGCCGGCGCCGGCTGGGCGATGCCGGCCAGCTCGATGGTGCCGTGTCGCGCCAGGCGGTGCGCATCCGCGCGCGATTCGCCGAACGTGAGGACCGGAGCGAAGCACGCGTCCGATCCTTCGAAGGCGGCGCACCACTCGTCGCGCGTGCGCTCGGCAAAGCGCCCGGCGAAGCGCTCGCGGAGCAGCGGCCAGCCGGCACGGTCGTGCTGCGCCGGCAGGGCGGCCGCGTCGAGGCCGAGACGCTCGAGCAGCTCGGCGTAGAACTGCGGCTCGATCGCGCCGATCGCGACGTACTTGCCGTCGCGAGTTGCGTAGGTGTCGTACCACGGCGCGCCGGAATCAAGCATGTTCTCGCCGCGCGTCTCGCTCCAGCGGCCGGCCGCGAGCATGCCGGAGATCATCGTCGCCAGCAGCGGAGCGCCGTCGATCATCGCCGCGTCGACGACCTGGCCGCGTCCGCTCGAGCGCGCCTCGATGACGCCGCAGGCGATGCCGAACGCGAGCAGCATGCCGCCGCCGCCGAAATCGCCGAGCAGGTTGAGCGGCGGCACCGGCGCCTCGCCGGCACGGCCGATCGCGTGCAGCACGCCGGACAGGGCGATGTAGTTGATGTCGTGGCCGGCGCGCGCCGCGAGCGGCCCGTCCTGGCCCCAGCCCGTCATGCGTCCGTAGACGAGACGCGGGTTGCGCGCCAGCATCGCCTCGGGTCCGATCCCGAGCCGCTCCATCACGCCGGGGCGAAAACCCTCGACGATCGCGTCGGCCTTCTCGGCCAGGCGCAGTACCGCTTCGGCGCCGTGCGCGCTCTTAAGGTCGAGCGTCACCGAGCGGCGGCCGCGCAGCATGACGTCGTACCAGCGCTCGCGCCCGAAGCCCGGGCGCGGGTCGCTCAGGCGGTCGACGAGCAGCACGTCGGCGCCCATGTCGGCGAGCATCATCGCGCCGAACGGCCCGGGGCCGATCGCTTCGAACTCGAGCACGCGCAGACCGGCCAGGGGACCCATGACGGACGATGATATCGAGCGCGCAGGAGCGGCTCGCGCCGGCGCGCCTACGGCACCTTGATCGAAGCCAGCGACGGGTCGCCCGGCGGGTAGCGCAGCTTCAGGCGCACGAGGGCTTCCTTCACGGCCAGCGCGATCATCAGGTTGCGATGTGTCTTCGAGTCCGCCGGAACGATCGTCCACGGCGCCCACGGCGTTCCGGTCGCCGCGATCGCCGTTGCGTAGGCCGCCTGGTAGTCGTCCCAGCGCGTGCGTTCCTCGAGATCGCCGACCGCGAACTTCCAGCGCTTGGTCGGGTCGTCGAGGCGATCCTGCAGGCGAAGGCGCTGTTCTTCCTTCGAGATGTGAAGGAAGAATTTCAGGACCACCGTTCCCGTCTCGACGAGCATACGCTCGAAGTCGTTGATCTGGGCAAAGCGCTGCGCCGTCTCGTCCTTCGTGATCCAGCCCTTGATGACCGGAACGAGCACGTCCTCGTAGTGGCTGCGGTTGAAGATCACGACTTCGCCGCAGGCGGGAACCTTCTCGTGGATGCGCCACAGATAGTCGTGCGCGCGCTCTTCCTCCGAAGGCACCTTCCAGGCGACGGCGTGAACGCCGAGCGCGCTCGTCTCGCGGAAGACGCCGCGGATCGTCCCGT
>DATMGW010000558.1:0-2493 GCA_035555295.1 Caldimonas sp. | reverse complement strand
GCGCGGCGCGAAGGCGAGCATGCGCAGCAGCACCATCACCAGGCCGCTGTATTCGTCGGGAGCCAGCGGCAGCTCGGCCCGGCCGTTCAGCACGATGCTGTAGAGCAGTTGCGTTTCGTCGGCAGGCAACAACGTTGCCAGACGGATGGCGACCTGAGCATCGGGGTCGTCGCCGTCGGCGCTGTCCGGAACGGCTTGCGCGATCGCCATCTCCTGCAGCAGCGCGGCCATTTCCTCGAGCGTCCCGCTCGCCGAAAGACCGAGCTCGCGCAGGCCGTCGACCGCGGCGACGAGCGCGCCGCCGTCGCCGGCCGAAATCGCCTGCACGAGGCGAACGGCATGGCCGCGATCGACCGCCCCGAGCATGCGGCGCACGGGTTCTTCTTCGATCGAGCCGCCGCCGTAGGCGATCGCCTGGTCGGCGAGCGACAACGCGTCGCGCATCGAGCCGCGCGCGGCGCGGGCGATGAGCTTCAGCGCGACGGCGTCGGCGCCGATCGCCTCCTCGCCCAGCACCGACGCGAGATGTGCCGCGATCGTCTGCGGCGCCATCGGCCGCAGGTTGAACTGCAGGCAACGCGAGAGCACGGTCGCCGGCACCTTCTGCGGATCGGTCGTCGCCAGGACGAACTTGAGGTACTCGGGAGGCTCCTCGAGCGTCTTCAGCATCGCGTTGAAGGCCGTCGCCGACAGCATGTGCACCTCGTCGATCAGGTAGACCTTGAAGCGGCCGACGACCGGCTTGTAGACGGCCTGGTCGAGCAGTTGCGTGATCTCGTCGACGCCGCGATTCGACGCGGCGTCGAGCTCGACGTAGTCCATGAAGCGGCCGGCGTCGATGTCGCGGCACGCGATGCAGACACCACAGGGGTGCGCCGTGATGCCGCCCGTGCCGTCGGGGCCGGTGCAGTTCAGCGACTTGTCGAGGATGCGCGCGACCGTCGTCTTGCCGACACCGCGGGTGCCGGTGAAGAGGTAGGCGTGGTGCAGGCGGCCCCGCTCGAGCGCGTTGGCGAGTGCCTGGACGACGTGCGTTTGCCCGACCATCGCCTCGAAGTTGCGCGGCCGGTATTTGCGCGCCAGCACCGTGGTCGACATGCGAACGATTCTACGTGCCGGCCCCGTATCAATTCGCCGCTGCGGGATAATCCCTCCACTTCCCAGCACCGATGTCGACCGATCCGAACGACCCTTCGCCGCTGAGCTATCGCGCCTCGGGCGTCGACTACCACGTCATCGATCCGCTCAAGATCGCGGCACAGCGCGCCGCCGCATCGACGGGGTCGTATCTCGACGGACACGGCTTCAGCGAGGTCGAGTCGTCGCGCGGCGAATCGGCCTACGTCGTCGACGTCGGCCCGTTCTATCTTGCCAGCATCGTCGAATGCCTCGGCTCGAAGTCGCTCGTCGCTGACGCGATGCAACAGCTGACCGGCCGGACCGCGTACGCGGCGATCGCGCAAGACACGATCGCCATGGCCCTCAACGATCTCATCACCGTCGGTGCGACGCCGCTCGTCGTCCAGGCCTACTGGGGCGCTGGCGGATCGGCCTGGTTCGACGACACCGCCCGCTCCGCGGCGCTCCTCGAGGGCTGGAAGCGCGCCTGCGACTTCTGCGGCGTCGCCTGGGGCGGCGGCGAAACGCCCGCGCTCGCCGGTGTCGTCGAGGCGGGGCGCATCGACCTCGCCGCATCGTGCACCGGCATCGTCAGCCCCAAGGAGCGCCTCTCGCTCGGCGAGCGCCTGGGGCCGGGCGACCGGATCGTCCTGCTCGCCTCGAGCGGCATCCACGCCAACGGCGTCAGCCTCGCCCGAGAGCTGGCGACGCGCCTGCCGCGGGGCTATCTGACGCCGCTCGGGCCGAGCGCCGTTCCCCTCAACTTCGGCGAGGCGCTGCTCGCGCCGACGCTTCTCTATTCGCCGATCACCGAAGCCCTGTTCAAGTCCGGAATCCGGGTCCACTATGCGGCCAACATCACCGGCCATGGCTGGCGCAAGCTCATGCGCCACCGCTCCCCCTTCACCTACCGCATCCACACCCTGCCTGACGTGCCGCCGGTGCTGAGGTTCATCCAGGCCGAAGCGCTGCTGTCGGATCGCGACGCCTACGGCACGTTCAACATGGGCGCCGGCTTCGCGCTCTTCGTCGCCGCCGAGGATGCCGAGCAGACGGTCGCCGTGGCGCGCAAGTCCGGCATCGACGCGTGGGTCGCAGGCAGCGTCGAGAGCGGCGACAAGCGCCTGCTCATCGAACCCCTGGGCCTCGAGTACGCCGGCAGCGAACTCGGCCTGCGCACCTGAACACGACGCAACGACCCCGCGCTCCGACCCAGCGCCTAGAATCCGGGCTGACGGGCCTCCCCGCATGGAAGCGCGGCGAACCGGGTCAGGTCGGGAACGAAGCAGCCCCAACCGTTGCGACCAGTGCCGGGGTCAGGCTCGTCACCCACGTGCCGCGGCCGCGGGCGCTGCCGGCGCTCCCACGGCAGCG
>DATMGW010000557.1:0-9184 GCA_035555295.1 Caldimonas sp. | reverse complement strand
AGGCCACGGGAGGTTAGCGTGCCGGTCAGAAACCGAGCAGGTTCGGCGCCGGCGCGTCGGCGGCGGTCGGCCAGCGCTCGGCGCCTTCGGCCCAGACGATCGCGATCGCGCCGAACGGCGAGCTCATGCGCACCGTCGCGCCGGGCTCGACGACGACGAAGCAGTTGGCGTACGCCTTCTGCTCGTTGACGACGAGCTCGCCGCCGCGCACCCACAGCTCGACCCAGTCGCTCGCCTGCCAGGCCGGCAGCGTCGTCTCGGGGCGGACTTGCCACTGCAGCAGGCGGCGCGCGAGGCCGCTGCCGGCGTAGTCGTAGATCGGCTGGCGGCGAACGCCGGCGATGCCAGTCTCGACCGGAACAACCTTGTCGACGACGACGTTGATCTCGGGTGCGGCGTCGGGCGCCGGGTTGCGGAAGTCGCGATACGTCGAACCGGCGTGGATTCCCGAGATCAGCTGCTCGCTCTGCGGATACGTCACCGGCCCTTCGAGCTTGGAGACGAGCACGCTCGGCACGTAGGCCATCGCATCGTGCGTCGAGCCGCGGAAGTTGATTCCCATCTCGTGCTGGTTCACCGGGCCGTTGTAGTCGGTGAGGCCGCCTTCCAGGATGAAGCTCGAGGCGATGCCCTGGTGCTGGTGCACCCCGCTGCGCACGAAGCGGTCGAAGCGGATCAGGCCGAGGTATTCGCCGCGTTCGTCGTCGATGCGGATCGTCTTCATCGTCAGGCCCGGGCGGGCCGTTTCCTCCCATGGCATCGGCGTGGCGTCGAAGACGTGGACGCGCTCGTTCGCCTGGCGTTCGTAGACGGCGGTTCGCATGCGAAAAGTCCTCGGGCCGTGCCTGCCCGCGCCACTGTACCGCAGCCGGCGGATCGATCGTAACGATCGTTACCAGTTCGCCCGGTGCCGCCTCACACCTCGGTCGGCAGCGGCGCCGGCCGCGGCCCGACGACGCCGGTCGCGAGCGCCGTGCCGAGGAAGACGACGGCACAGCCGAAGGCGATCGGCCAGCTCAGCGTCTCGTCGAGGAACAGGCCACCCCAGGCGACGGCGAAGATCGGCACGAGGTAGGTCACTGAGACGGCGTTGGCCGGCCCGGCGTGGGCGATCAGGCGGAAATACAGGATGTAGGCGACGCCGGTGCAGAAGAAGGCGAGGGCGGCGGCGGTGAGCCACGCGCCCGGCGCCGGCATGACGGCGGGCCAGGCGAAGGCGGCCGGCACGGCGAGCAGGACGGCCGCGGCGAGCTGGCTGCCCGCCGCGACGGCGAGCGGCGGCACGCCCGTGAGGTGGCGCTTCGTCAGGTTCGGCGCGACGCCGTAGCACAGCGTTGCGACGATGCAGGCGGCGACGGCCCAGGTCGATCCGCCCGGCTGGAACCCGGCCTTGTCCCAGACGATCCAGACGACGCCGGCAAAGCCGATCGCGAGTCCGGCAATGCGCGCTGGCGTCAGCCGGTCGCCGAGCCAGGCCCAGGCGATGACGGCCGTGAAGAGCGGAGTCGCCGAGTTGAAGACCGCCGACACGCCGGCGCTGATCGACAGCGCGGCGTAGGCGAAGCACAGGAAAGGCAAGGCCGAATTCATGAGGCCGACGATGGCGATCGGCCGCCAATGGCGAACGAGCGCCGGCATCTCACCGCGTGCGCCGAGCAGGGGAACGAGGAGCAGCGCGGCGCCGGCGACGCGCAAGGCGGCGAGGACGACCGGACCGAACTCCGGCGCGGCGATGCGCATGAAGAGGAAGGATGCGCCCCACAGGGCCGCGAGCGCGAACAGCTCGGCGATGTCGCGCCGTCTCAATGGGTCAACCTCTGTGCCGTTCCGGTGGTGCCGCGGCCGGAGCGCGCCGACTCGATGCGCAGCAGAGCGGTCTTCCGCTCGAGGCCGCCGGCGTAGCCGGTCAGCGACCCGGTGCTGCCGACGACGCGATGGCACGGAACGATGATCGAGACGGGATTGCGCCCGACGGCGGCGCCGACGGCGCGGCCCGCCGTCGGCCGGCCGAGCCGGCGCGCGATGTCGCCGTAGCTGCACGTCGCGCCGCGTTCGAGCTTGAGCAGCTCGCTCCAGACGGCGCGCTGGAAAGGCGTTCCGTGCAGGTCGAGGGGAACGTCGAAGCCGGCCTCGTCGCCGTCGAAATAGGCTGCGAGCTCGCGCGCTGCTCGGCACAGCAGCGTGTCGTCGTCGCGCTCGGGCGCGGCGATCGGCGCGGGGTGATGTTTCTGGTTCTCGAACCAGGCTCCGGCCAGGCCGTTGCGCGTGCGGGCGAGCAGCAAGGGTCCCAGCGGCGAGGCGATGCGCAGCTGCGCCGTGCAGCGGCCGGGGATCGTATGCGTATGGTCGTTCATGATGTTCCGGCTCCAGGAGAAAGTGAGTTCCACAGTCGCAGCAGCGCATAGGCGCGCCACGGCCGCCAGGCCTCGGCGCGGGCTTCGGCCTCGCGCGGCGACGCCGTCGAATACAAGCGCTGCATCGCTTTCAGTGCGGCAACGTCGCCGGGCGGAAAGGCGTCGGGCCAGCCGAGCGCGCGCATCGCGACGTAGTGCGCCGTCCACGCGCCGATGCCCGGCAATCGGCACAGGCGCTCGACGAGGCGCTCGGGCGCTGCGCCGATCGACAGGAGCGGCGCCAGTGCCGGCCATTCGCGGGCCAGTGCCTGGATCGCTGCGACGCGGCTGCGGATGATGCCGAGCCCGGCAATGCGTTCGAGCGGCGCCGCGGCAAGCGTTTCGGGCGCGGGGAAGGCGCGCGTGACGTCGGGCCAGGGAGTCGCCACCGCGCAGCCGAAGCGCTCGACGAGTCGGCGCGACAGCGTCCTGGCCGCCGCGACCGTGACCTGCTGGCCGAGGACGGCGCGCACGGCCAGCTCGAATCCGTCGACGCTGCCGGGCAGGCGCAGGCCGGCAGGGCCGGGGAGGTCGGCGAGGCAGGCGTCGATCGCCGCCGGCGACGCGTCGAGGTCGAGCCAGCGACGCACGGCGGCAATCAGCGCGCCGCTCAGCGGCCCGAGCTCCGGAGCGAAGGAAAGACGGACGCGCGAATCGGCGGCGACGAAACGCACGTCGAGCCAGCCTGCCGGGCTCGCGTCGTCGTCGGCGCCGCGTGCCCCGAGCGCGCCCTGGCGCAACGTGCGGCGGATCGAATGCCCTTCGACGACCTCGACTCCGGCGATCGCCCGCTCGGCGATGAAGGCGAGCAAGGTGCGCTCGTCGTGCGGCGGGCGGTAGCCGAGCGTCACCGTGATCGGCTCGGCCTCGGCGGCGAGGGCGGCGGCGTCCTTCGCCTCGCCGCGCACCTTCGACGAGCGGCGCAGCCGCGTCGGGTTCATCCGGTAGCCGTCGGCGAACGCCGCGTTGAAGCGGCGCAGGCTCTTGAAGCCGCTCGTCAATGCGATCTGCGCGATCGGCAGCTTCGTGTCCGTCAGCAATTGCTTGGCCAGGAGCAGGCGGCGCGTCTGCAGGTACTGCAACGGCGTGACGCCGTGCTCGGCGAAGAAGATGCGGCGCAGATGACGATCGCTGACGCCGAGCTCGGCCGCAAGCTCGGCGACGCTCGGCGTTTCGCCGCTCGCCGCACTCGCGTCGAGGAGCGCTCCGGCCTGGCGCGCGAGCGTCCGCGAGGCGTCCATCACCGTCCACGGCAATCCCGGCCCCGGCGCGATCTCGGGCCGGCACTTCAGGCACGGCCGGAACGCCTCGGCCTCGGCCTGCGCCGGTGTCGCGAAGAAGCGGCAGTTGCGCCGCGAGGGCGTGCGCACGCGGCAGATCGGCCGGCAGTAGATTCCCGTCGACGTCACACCGACGAAGAGGCGCCCGTCGAAGCGCGCGTCGCGCGCGAGGAGGACCTGGTAAGCGGCATCGCCATCGATCGTCATGGCTTGGATTATCGCCGTTCGCACCTTCGCGACTCGCCGTTTCCGGACATGTGCGCGACGACCCGGCGCTGCCTATACTTTGGCCCGGGAGGCATCATGACACCCGACACCCAGACGCTCGAAACGTGGACTCCGCGGGCCCTCTCGGTCCTGCGCATCGTCACCGGCTTTCTCTACATCCAGCACGGCATGGCGAAGCATTTCGGCTTCCCGCACGTCGCCATGTTCGACCACCTGCCGACGTTCTCGCTGATCGGCATCGCCGGCATGATCGAGATCGTCTTCGGCGCCCTCGTCCTGATCGGTCTGTTCACGCGGCTGGCCGCCTTCATCCTCTCCGGCGAGATGGCGATCGCCTATTTCATGGCCCATGCGTCGGCAGCGAATTTCCTGACGCCGCTTCTCAACCAGGGCGAATCGGCCGTCCTGTTCTGCTTCATCTTTCTCTTCGTCGCCGCCGCCGGCGCCGGGCCGTGGAGTCTCGACGCGATGATGGCGAAGGGCAAGCCGCGACCGTGAGGTTCAGGTCGGCCGCGGCGCAGCGACGCGGCGGCCGGCGTTGCTTCAGGAAGCGTCGAAGCGGCCGTGCCGACCCGTGCCCTCGACGAAGCGCCTGGCCCCGCCCTCGGCCTCGCCCGAGTCGAGCGTGACGCGGCCGAGCGCGAACTCCTGCGCGAGCGCTTCGCGCAGCGCGAGGCCATGCTGGCGGCGCGCGCTCAGCCGGTCGTTGCGCATGCAGCGCTGCGGGAACGCGGCGATCTGCCTGGCGAACGCGAGTGCAGCCGAGAGCGCCTCGCCTGTCGCGACGACGCGGTTCGCCAAGCCGAGCTGCAGCGCTTCGTCGGCGCCGACGGCGCGCCCGCTCAGGATCAGGTCGATCGCCCGGCTCTCGCCGATGAGGCGCGGCAGGCGCACGGTTCCGCCGTCGATGAGCGGAACGCCGAAGCGGCGGCAGAAGACGCCGAAGGTCGCCGTCGCCGCGGCGACGCGCAGATCGCACCACAACGCGAGCTCGAGGCCGCCGGCGACGGCGTAGCCTTCGACGGCAGCGATCACCGGCTTGGATAGCTCGAGGCGGGTCGGGCCCATCGGTCCGTCGCGGCTCATGTCGGGGTCGAGGGCGAGACCGCCGCCTCCTCCATTCGAGTCGTCCGACGCCGCGCCGCGCGCGACCGTGCGCAGGTCCGCGCCGGCGCAGAAGTGGCCGCCCGAGCCGGTCAGGACGGCGACGCGCGCCGCGGGGTCGACGTCGAAGGCGCGAAAGGCGTCGGCCAGGGTGCGCGCCGTCGGGCCGTCGACGGCGTTGCGGACTTCGGGGCGATCGATCGTCACGACCCAGACCTCCTCGCCGCGGTCTACACGTACGCTTGTCATGCGTCTACTCCTTGCTTCGATGCGCGTCGCGCAGCACGAGCGCGACCGTCTCGTCGGCGAGCTCATCGAGCGAGACGCGCGACGCCGTGCGCGGCTTCGTTCGATACCACGTCGCCGAGAAATTGATCGCCCCGAGAATCATCATGCGGGCCAGCTTCGCGTCGGCGCCGAGACGGCCTTCGCGGTGCAACTCGTCGAGCGTCGCCTGCCAGATCGCGTCGTAGCGATCCTTCAGCTCGATGATGCGCCGCTTGTACTGCGCGGGCAGCGAGCGCCAGTCGTACAGCATCACGGGGATGAAGTCGCTACCCGTGTCGTGCAGGATGCCGTAGTGGGTGCGGACGAGGCGGCGAAAACGCTCGGCCGGCGCGAGGTCCTCGGCATCGAGGACCGCCCGCGTACGCTCGAGCCCCAGCCGCAGCCCTTCTTCCATCACCGCCATCAGCAGCTCGTGCTTGTTCGCGAAGTGATAGAACGGGCTGCCCGAGCGCATGCCCACGGCGCCGGCGATGTCACGGATCGTCGTTCCTTCGAAGCCTTTTTCGCGGAACAGTTGCGCGGCGGCGCGAACGAGCGCGCCGCGGCGGTTGTCGGGCGCGCCGTTTTTCGGGTTTGTACGCTCGCGAGCGGCAGGCATCTTCGCTACAAAGCAACTGCTTGCTTGGCAGGCCGAGAATAGCCGAAGGAACGGCCGCACCGGCAACGACGACGCGGTCTCGCAAGACCCGAGGAGACCCGTGCTTCAGGCACTGCAGATCGTCATCAGCGGCGTCGCGCAAGGCTGCATCTACGGCCTCATCGCGCTAGGCCTCGTCCTCATCTACAAGACGACCGAGACGGTGAGCTTCGCGCACGGCGACCTGATGATGCTCGGCGCCTTCGCCGGCTTCGGCTGCATGACGCTCCTCGGCCTGCCGTTCTGGCTCGCCTTCGTCGCCACCGTCGTGGCGATGGGTTTGTTCGGCATCGTCCTCGAGCGCATCGTCATCCGGCCGATCCTCGGCCAGCCGGCGTTCGCCCTCGTCACGCTGACGATCGGCATCGGCTACGTCGCGCGCGGCCTCGTGACGATGATGCCCGGCGTCGGCACCGAGACGCACAGCCTGCCGGTGCCGTACAAGGACCAGACGTGGAACGTCGGCGCCCTCGTCCTCAACGTCGAGCAGATGGTCGTGATCGCCGCGACGACGATGCTCAGTGCCGTGCTCTACGCGATGTTCCGCTACACGCGCGTCGGCGTCGCCATGCAGGCGGCCTCGCAGAACCAGCTCGCCGCTTACTACATGGGAATCCCGGTGCGACGCCTGAACGGGCTCGCCTGGGGCCTGGCCGCCGCGGTCGCGGCGATCGCCGGGCTGCTGCTCGCGCCGATCACCTTCGTCTACGCGAACATGGGCTTCATCGGCCTGAAGGCGATCCCCGCAGCCGTCGTCGGCGGCTTCGGCAGCCTGCCGGGAGCGATCGTCGGCGGGCTCGTCATCGGAATCGTCGAGTCGCTCTCGGGCTTCTACCTGCCCGAAGGCTTCAAGGACGTCGCGCCGTATGCGGTCGTGCTGATCATGCTGGTCGTCCGCCCGAACGGCATCTTCGGCGACCAGCTGCGCAAGAAGGTCTGATGCGCTTCCTCTTCAAGACGACGTACCTGCAGGACATCCGCCTGGCCCGGCACGGCGGGTACGTCTTCTGGTACGGCCTGCTCGTGCTGGCGCTGCTCGCCGCGCCGTGGCTCTGCTCCGAGTACTGGCTCGCCCAGCTCACCTTCATCCTGATCTATTCGGTCGTCGGCCTCGGCCTGATGCTGCTTTCGGGCTTCACCGGGCTCTTCTCGCTCGGCCACGCCGCCTTCCTCGGCGTCGGCGCGTACACCGAAGCGGCGCTGGTCGGCATCGGCACGCCGTTTCCGCTTGCGATGGCAGCGGCAGGGCTCGTCGCTGCGGGAGTCGGCGTCGTCGTCGGCCTGCCGGCGCTGCGCGTCAAGGGCATCTACCTGGCGATCGCGACGCTCGCCTTCGGCTTCATCGTCGTCGAGATCTTCGCCCGCTGGGAAAGCATGACCGGCGGCAACGCGGGCAGGCAGGTCATGGCGCCGAAGCTGTTCGGCTGGAGCGCCGACTCCGACGTCTCGTTCTACTTCGTCTGCCTCGTCGTCACCGTGCTCGCGACGCTCGCCATCCTGAACCTGCTGCGCGCGCCGACCGGGCGCGCCTTCGTCGCGATCCGCGATTCCGAGATCTCGGCACAGAGCCTCGGCATCCACCTGGCGCGCTACAAGACGCTGTCGTTCGCGATCTCGGCGGCGCTCGCCGGAGTCGGCGGCGCGCTCTACGCGCACAAGCTCAAGTTCATCTCGCCCGACCAGTTCGACATCCTGCAGTCGATCGACCTGATCCTCATGATCGTCGTCGGCGGCGTCGGCTCGGTGCACGGCGCCTTTCTCGGCGCGATCTTCCTCATCACCATGCCGCAGGTGATTGCGCTGGCGAAGGACTTCCTGCCCGCCGCGGTCGGCCAGGCCCCGGGGCTGCAGGGAACCGTGTACGGGCTCGTGCTGATCGGCTTCGTACTGTTCGAGCCGCTCGGCATCTACGGGCGCTGGCTGAAGATGCGCACCTATTTCCAGATCTTTCCCTTCTACCGGCGCGGCATGTTCAAGCGGCAGAAGCGCTTTCTCAAGTCGGACCGGCTCAAATGAGCGACGGCGCGGCGCTGCTCTCGGTGCGCGGGCTCGGCGTGAGCTTCGGCGGCCTGCGCGCCGTCGACGACGTCAGCTTCGAGGTGAAGCGCGGCGAGGTGTTCACGCTGATCGGCCCGAACGGCGCCGGCAAGACGACCGTCTTCAACCTGATCAGCCGCATCTACCTGCCATCGAGCGGCGCGATCGTCTTCGACGGCGTGCCGCTCGCCGAGAAGGCGCCGCACGAGGTCGCGGCGCTCGGCATCGCCCGCACCTTCCAGAACATCGAGCTGTTCGAGAACGCGACCGTCCTGCAGAACCTGATGATCGGCCGGCACACGCATCGAACGACGGGCTTGTGGAGCGAGCTCTTCTTCACACCGCGGGCTCGTGCCGCCGAGATGGCGACACGCGAGGCGGTCGAGCTCGTCATCGACCTGCTCGAGCTGCAGCACCATCGCGAATCGCTCGTCGCCGGCCTGCCGTACGGCGTTCGCAAGGTCGTCGAGCTGGGGCGGGCGTTGTGCACGCAGCCGAAGCTCCTCCTCCTCGACGAGCCGTCGTCGGGCCTCAACGTCGAGGAGACCGACGACATGGCGTTCTGGATCGACGACATCCGCCACGAGCTCGGCGTCACGGTTCTCATGGTCGAGCACGACATGACGCTCGTCTCGCGCGTCTCCGACCGCGTCCTGGCGATGAACCAGGGCCAGGTGCTCGCCCTCGGCACGCCGGCCGAGGTGCAGCGTGACCCGGGCGTCATCGAGGCCTACCTCGGCTCGGCGGAAGACGTGTCGGCATTGCGCAGGGAGGCGGCGTGAACGGGACGGGCGATGTCGTCCTCAGGCTGCTCAACGTCGAGAGCGCCTACGGGCCGATCCGTGCCGTCCGCGGCGTCAGCCTGCAGGTGGCTCGCGCCCAGATCGGTACCGTGCTCGGCGCGAACGGCGCCGGCAAGTCGACGATCCTGAAGACGATCTCGGGAATCATCGACCCGCGCAAGGGCCGGATCGAGTTCGCCGGCGCGGACATCACGGCGCAGGACCCGGCACTCATCGTCCAGCGCGGCCTCAGCCACGTGCCCGAGGGTCGCGAGGTGTTCCCGCTGCTCTCGGTGCGCGACAACCTGATGATGGGCGCCTACACGCGGCGCGATCGCGACTCGGTGGCGCGCGACCTCGATCTCGTCTACGCCTATTTCCCGATCCTGAAGGAGCGCAGGCATGTCGATGCTGGGCTGCTCTCCGGCGGGCAGC
>DATMGW010000556.1:0-4668 GCA_035555295.1 Caldimonas sp. | reverse complement strand
CTCGAGCGGCTCGACAAGCAGCACCATGCCCGGTCCGCCGCCGTACGGCCGGTCGTCGACGCGAGCATGCGGCGGGTCGCCGAAATCGCGCAGCTGCCACAGATGCACGTCGACCTGGCGCGATTCGAAAGCCCGTCGCGTCACGCCATGCGCGAAGTGCGCGGCGAACAGCTCGGGAAAGAGCGTGATGACGTCGAATCGCATCGAGGCGGCCTTGGGCGGGAAGGATTCAGGGCGCCCCTGGCGACCCTAGAAGTCGAGGCCCCAGTCGACCGTGATGCGCCGGACGGCCAGGTCGACGTCGTCGATGTGGGCGGCGACGAACGGGATCAGCCGCTCGTTCGCGGCGCCCGCTTCGGCGCCGGCCGTGGGCTGCACGCGCAGCACGCTCTGCGGGCCGTTGTCGAGCAGGCCGACGACGCTGCCCAGCGTTTCGCCCCGGCGGTTGACGACAGCCAGCCCGATGAGGTCGGCCCAGTAGAACTCGCCTTCGCCCGGCTCGGGGAACGCCGAACGGCCGATGAAGATGCGCGAGCCGCGCAGCGCCTCGGCGCCGCTGCGGTCGTCGATGCCTTGCGCCGCGGCGACGAGGCCGTCGCCGTGCTCGCGCGCTTCGCGGATGTCGAGCGAGCTCGCAGGGGCTGCCGAAGCGAAAGCGCCACGTCCCGATACGGCCGGCCGCAAGTGCCAGTGCCGCGCCGCGAGCAAGGCGCTCGGCTGCGCCGCGTAAGGCTGGACCTTGAACCAGCCTTTCAAGCCCCAGGCATCGCCGATCCGCCCGACCTCGAGGGCATCGTCGGGCCACGCGGCGTCGGCCGTCACGGCGACACTGCGCGCGACCGGTGCGCCGGTCAGGCTGCCGACTTCGCCTGCTCGAGCAAGCGCTTGACCGTGGGCGACATCCGGGCGCCGTGGCCCGTCCAGTGCTCGACCCGGTCGAAGGCCACGCGCAGCGGCTGCTCGCCGCCCGAAGCGACCGGGTTGTAGAAACCGACCCGCTCGATGAAGCGGCCATCGCGGCGCAGTCGCGAGTCGGCGACGACGATGTTGAAGAAGGGGCGCTTCTTCGCGCCGCCGCGGGCAAGACGGATCACGACCATGATGTTGAACCTCGAGTGTCGGGACACGTCCCGCGAAAAACCAAGCATTATAAACTCGGCCGACGCTGCTGCTCCCTGAGCCATCCCCCATGAACGAACTGCTGATCCGGCCGAGCGCGTCGGGCGACCTCGAAGCGATTACTGCGATCTACGCCTGGAGCGTCGCCCACGGTACCGGCACCTTCGAGTACGAGGCGCCCGATCGCGCCGAGATGGAGCGACGCCGCGCCGACGTGCTCGCCAAGGGACTGCCCTGGCTCGTGCTGGAGCGCGCCGGCGGCGTCGCCGGCTACGCCTATGCCAACCATTTCCGGCCTCGTCCGGCCTACCGCTTTTGCGTCGAGGATTCGGTCTACCTCGCTCCCGATGCGATGCGGCTCGGCCTCGGCCGGCTCCTCCTGGCCGAGCTGATCGCCCGCTGCGTCGACGCCGGCGCGCGGCAGATGCTTGCCGTCATCGGCGACTCGGCCAACGCCGGCTCGATCGGCGTGCACCGCACGCTCGGCTTCGCTCCCGTGGGCACGATCCGGGCCGCCGGCTGGAAGCTCGATCGCTGGCTCGACGTCGTCGTCATGCAGAAGAGCCTGGGCTTCAGCGCCACGACGCCGCCGCCGGTGCCGGCCTGATGGCGGGCCCTCGCCCGCTCCGTTCGCGAACCCTCGCGACCTGGCTCGCGCTGCTCGGCGGCAGCTTCGGCCTGCACCGCTTCTACCTGTACGGGATGGCCGATCGATGGGCCTGGCTGCGCGGTCCGCCGGCGCTCGTCGGCGCCTTCGGCCTGTGGCGCATGCGCCAGTACGGCAGCGAAGACCGGCTCGGCAGCGTGCTCGTCCTCCTCCTGGGAGCCGTGATCGCGGTGGCCATGCTCGAAGCGATCGTCTACGGCCTGACGCCCAGCGAGCGCTGGAACGCACGCTTCGGCGCCGGCGCCGCACCCGGGCGCTTCGCCTGGCTGGCGATCAGCGGAGCCGCAGTCGCCCTGGCGCTCGGCGCGACCGTGACGATGGCGACGATCGCCTTCGCCGCGCAGCGCTACTTCGAGTGGCACGCCCCGGGCTGATGCGCCGTCGCCCCGCCGCGGCGACCAGGGCACCTTAGTCGAACACCCAAAGCCCCAGCGCGTAGAAGACGGCGGCAACGAACGCCGACGCCGGGATCGTGAAGATCCAGGCCCAGACGATGTTGCCGGCGACGCCCCAGCGCACGGTCGCGGCGCGCCGCACCGAGCCGACGCCGACGATCGCCCCGGTGATCGTGTGCGTCGTCGACACGGGGATGCCGAGCGCCGTCGCCAGGAACAGGGTGATCGCGCCCCCGGTCTCGGCGCAAAAGCCGCCGACCGGCTTGAGCTTGGTGATTCTCTGGCCCATCGTGCGGACGATGCGCCAGCCGCCAAACATCGTTCCCAGTCCGATCGCGACGTAGCAGCACCAGATCACCCAGCTCGGCGGCATGCTCGCTTCGGCCGGGGCGTAACGCGCGGCGATGAGCAGCATCCAGATGATCCCGATCGTCTTCTGCGCGTCGTTGCCGCCGTGCCCGAGGCTGTACAGGCCGGCCGAAACGAGCTGCAGGCGACGAAACAGGTTGTCGACCTTGAGCGGCGAGGTGCGACGAAAGAGGTTGGCAACGACGACCATGAGCAACGCGCCGAGCAGAAAGCCGAGCACCGGCGAGACGAAGATGAAGAGCACCGTCTTCCAGATGCCCGAGGCGATCAGCGAAGCGGTCCCGGCCTTCGCGATCACGGCCCCGACGATGCCGCCGATCAGGGCGTGCGACGAGCTCGACGGGATGCCCCACCACCAGGTGATGAAGTTCCACGAGATGCCGCCGATCAGCGCGCCGAAGACGACGTGGTGATCGACGACGCCGGGCTGAACGATCCCCTTGCCGATCGTCGCCGCGACGCTCAGGTGGAAGACGAAGATCGCGACGACGTTGAAGAACGCAGCGAAGACGATCGCCTGCTGCGGCTTGAGCACGCCGGTCGAGACGACGGTCGCGATCGAGTTCGCGGCGTCGTGGAAGCCGTTCATGAAGTCGAACACGATCGCGATCGCCACGAGCAGCGCGACAACGCCGAAGGAAATCTCGACGGCGCTCACTGGTGCACCCTCGCGCTGCACGCGGTCCCGCCGAGCGGGACGGTGCATCCCCTTCGGAGCGGCCGGACGGGGGCGCTCATGCGCCCCCTGCGCCGTCCGGGCCGGGCCGCGTCCTCACGAATTCTCGAGGACGACGCCCTCGATGAGGTTGGCGACGTCTTCGCAGCGATCGGAGATCGATTCGAGCAGCTCGTAGACCGCCTTCAGCTTGATCAGCTCGCGCACGTCCTTCTCCTCGCGAAACAGGCGCGACATCGCCGAGCGCATGACCCGGTCGGCATCGGACTCGAGTCGATCGATCTCCTCGCAGGTCTTCAGCGCCGCCTGCGCGACCTCGGGCCGGCTGATCGTCGGCAGCAAAGAGACGGCGTGCTGGACGCGCTCGCAGCAGCGCGCGCTCATGTCGCCCAGGCGCAGGATGTCGTCGTTGATCGTCTGTACGTCGTAGAGCGACATCGTCTCGCTGGCGTCCTGCAGCAGGTCGAGCACATCGTCCATCGCGTTGATCAGGCCGTGGATCTGCTCGCGATCGATCGGCGTGATGAAGGTCTTGTGCAGGAGGCGGTTCACCTCCGCCGTGATGCGGTCGGCCTGGCGCTCGGCGGTGCCGACCTCGGTCGTGTGCTTGTCGCGCAAGGCCGGATCGGCATAGTGCTGGATCAGGCGGATGAAGGCACGCGCGCCCTCGGCGATGTAGCCCGCGTGCTGGTTGAACAGCTCGAAGAAGTTGCCCTCGCGCGGCACAAGCTTGCCAAACAGCATTCCCGTCTTTCGTCGTTCGCGGCGAGTTTACGGGTCGCGCCGCATCACAATCGCGAATGGCCGTCGATAGCGTGGGATCCTTGGGCACCGCCCGGCAGCTGAGCGTGCAGGGGCTCGAGTGCCGGCGCGGCGAGCGGAGCCTCTTCGGCGCAGTCAGCTTCGTCGTGCACCGCGGCGAGATCGTCTGGCTGCGCGGCGCCAACGGCCAGGGCAAGACGAGCCTGCTGCGCACCCTCGCAGGCCTGTCGGCGCCCGAGGCGGGCACGATCGAATGGAGCGAGCCGCCAGCGAGCCGGCGGCTCCTCTACATCGCTCACGCCAACGCCTTGAAGGAGGATTTGAGTGTCACCGAGTCGCTGCGCTTCCTGCTCCGCCTCGGCGGTGACGCTCCGGCCGATTCAGTGATCACCGCCTCGCTCGAGCACTTCGGCATGGCGAGCCGCCGCGATGCGCCGGTGCGGACCCTGTCGCAGGGGCAGCGGCGCCGCGTCGCCCTGGCCCGGCTCGCGGCGCAGCGCGAGCCCTCGACCTGGCTGCTCGACGAGCCCTTCGACGCGCTCGACGCCGCCGGCAGCGATGCGCTCAACGCGCTGATCGTCGCCCACACGCGGCGCGGCGGCAGCGTCGTCCTGACCAGCCACGTGCCGCTCACCATCACCGACCCGGCGCCCACGGTCGTGCAGCTCGAGGCGCTGGCC
>DATMGW010000555.1:0-5265 GCA_035555295.1 Caldimonas sp. | reverse complement strand
TCGGAAGCGAGAAAGACGGCGACCCCGGCGAGCTCGTCGACGTCGCCCCAGCGACCGGCCGGCGTCCGCTTGCACAGCCAGGCGTCGAACTCGGCGTCGGCCGACAGCGCCGCCGTCAGGTCGGTCCTGAAATAGCCCGGTGCGACCCCGTTGACGCGGATGCCGAAGGGTGCGAGCTCGACGGCCAGGCCGCGCGTCAGCATCGCCATGCCGCCCTTGCTGGCTGCGTAGGGCAAGGTCGTCGGCCGGGCCAGTGTCGACATCAGCGAGCAGGTGTTGACGATGGCGCCGCGCCGCTTCTTCTTCATTGCTGGAACGACCGCGCGCGAGAGGTAGAACGCGGCGTCGAGGTTGGTCGCCATCACGGTGCGCCAGTCGTCGTCGCTGAGGCTTTCGACCGGGCCGCGCCGCGTCATTCCGGCGTTGTTGACGAGGATGTCGACTCCGCCCAGGCGCGTCTCGAGCGCACCGATCGCCGCATTCACGGCAGCCGGATCGGTGACGTCGAAGACGGCGGTTTCGGCGCGCAGGCCCGCCGCAACCAGGCCGGCCGCCGCGGCCTCGAGGCGCGCCGTCTTGCGACCGTTCAGGACGACCGTCGCGCCGGCCTCGGCGAGGCCGCGCGCCATCGCCAGGCCGAGCCCCGAGCCGCCTCCCGTGACGAGGGCGAGCCGGCCGTCGAGGGCGAATCGATCGAGCGTCTTCATCACGGCACCGGCGACAGTAGCGGCCGATCGGCGAAGTGCGCCTCGAGGTTGCCGAACGCCAGGTCGGCCATGGCGCGGCGCGTCTGCCACGTCGCGCTGCCGACGTGCGGCGTGAGGACGACGTTGTCGAGCGCGAGGAGCGGCGCCGGAACGTTCGGCTCGTTCTCGAAGACGTCGAGCCCGGCGCCGGCGATCGTTCCGCTCGTCAGCGCCTCGACGAGCGCGACTTCGTCGACGACCGAGCCGCGCGCGACATTCACAAGGTAGCCGTCTTTGCCGAGCGCGCGCAGCACCTTCGCGTCGATGAGCTTGCGTGTGCCGGCGCCGCCCGGCGTGATGACGACGAGGAAGTCGACCTCGGCGGCGAGGGCTTCGGCGGTCGGGAAGAAGCGGAACCCCGAATCCGCCTTCTCGCTGCGCGCCGTATACGCGATCGACATGCCGAAGGCCTCGGCGCGCTTCGCGATCGCCTTGCCGATGCGGCCGAGCCCGACGATTCCCAGGTGCGCTCCGCTCACCTTGCGCGCCAGCGGCATCGGTCCGCCCGCCCACCTGCCCTCGCGCACGTAGCGGTCGGCCTGCGGGATACGGCGCGCGACGGCGAGGACGAGGCCGAGCGCCAGGTCGGCGACTTCATCGTTCAGCACGTCGGGCGTGTTCGTGACGGCGATGCCGCGCTCGCGCGCCGCCGCGACGTCGATACCGTCGTAGCCGACGCCGAAGACCGAGATGATCTCGAGCGCAGGCAGCTGAGCCAGCATCTCGCGCGACACCTTCGATTCGCCGCTGGCGGAAATCGCCCGGATGCGCGGCGCGAGCGCGGCGAACGCCGTCGGATCGCCTTGATGGACGCGATCGTGAACGCGAAAGGCGGCCTGCAGCGACTCCATCATCGGCGGCCACAAGCGGGCGACGACGAGGACGTCGGGTCGTTCATCGGCGAGGCCGCTGGTGCGAACCGTCATGGCAGGATCCTTCGCGGAAGGTCAGTGGAGGGCGACGAAGCGGTCACGGTGCAAGCGCGGATCGATCCGCTTCGCGTCGAAGAAGCGCAACTCGATGCTCGTGCGGTCCCGCTGCATGCCCGGCGAGACGTGCGTATGGTGCAGCACGCCACCGCCGAATGCCAGGCAGTCGCCCGGGCCCAGCACCGGGCGCCAGAAGTCGTCGACGCCATGGCCGGAGCGTATCGCCGCGTCGTCGAGCGCGGCGAGTGGCAACAGCGTCTGCGCCTCGCCGGCGACGAGCTCGAGTCCAGGCGCATCGCTGCCGCACGGCGTCAGGGCGACCCAGCACGTCAGCATCGGCAGCAGCGCAGCGGCGCCGGGCGGCGACGTCGCGTCGAGAAAGTCGAAACCCAGCGCACCGTCCTGATGCCAGGCGTGCGGCGCATGGCCCGGCGGATAACGCGACGGCGCGTACTGGCGCCGCACCCAGCACTGGTCGATATCGCAAGCGATCGCGTCGCCGAGCCGGCTCTGCGCCAGCGCACCGGCTGCACCGCACAGGAGCGCCCGGGCGAGCTCGATCGCATCGGGCTCGCCCAGTGCGGCGACGCGCAGTGAAGAGCTGTGCACGTTGAATGCGCCGCCTTGCGCCGCCGACTCGCGCCGCTGCCAGGCCGGATGCGCATCGATCGCGGCGAGCCAGGCCTGTGCCGTCGTCGCGTCGATCGCGCCGCGGACGAGCGCTGTCGCCACCATCACATGCCGACGTAGTTCGGACCGCCGCCGCCCTCGGGCGTGACCCAGACGATGTTCTGCGTCGGGTCCTTGATGTCGCAGGTCTTGCAGTGCACGCAGTTCTGGAAGTTGATCTGCAGCTTGTCGAGGCCATCGGCCTTCACGAACTCGTAAACGGCTGCCGGGCAATAGCGCGCCTCGGGCCCGGCGTAGCGCGCGAGGTTGATGGCCACCGGAACCGACGCGTCCTTCAGCCTCAGGTGCGCCGGCTGGTTCTCCTCGTGATTCGTGTTCGAGAGGAACACCGACGACAGCTTGTCGAACGTGATCTTGCCGTCGGGCTTGGGATACTCGATCGTCGCGCATTCGGCGGCGGGCTTGAGCTTCTCGTGGTCGGCCTGGCTGCGATGCAGCGTCCACGGTGCCTTGCCTCGGAAGACGATCTGGTCGATGCCCCACAGCACGGCGCCGGTGAGCAGCCCCTTGTCCAGGTACGGCTTGAAATTGCGCGCACGGTGCAGCTCGTCGTGCAGCCAGCTCTTCTCGAATGCCGCGGGATACGCGGCGAGCTCGTCGCCGCCGCGTCCGGCGGCCACGGCATCGAAGGCGGCGTCTGCGGCCAGCATCCCGCTCTTGATCGCCGCGTGCGAGCCCTTGATGCGCGGGGCATTGAGCAGGCCGGCGTCGCAGCCGATGAGCGCGCCGCCGGGAAAGGCGAGCTTGGGCAGGCTCTGCAACCCGCTCGCATTGATCGCACGCGCGCCGTAGGCGACGCGCTTGCCGCCCTCGAGGAAGGCGCGGATGGTCGGGTGCGTCTTGTAGCGCTGGAACTCCTGAAACGGTTCGAGGTAGGGATTCGTGTAGCCCAGGCCGACCACCAGCCCGAGCGAGACCTGGTGGCCTTCGTAGTGGTACATGAAGCCGCCGCCGTACGTTGCCCGGTCGAGCGGCCATCCGGCGCTGTGCAGGACGAGCCCCGGCACGTGCTTGGCCGGGTCGAGCTCCCACACCTCCTTGATGCCGATGCCCCAGGTCTGCGGGTCGCGTCCGGAGTCGAGTGCGTATCGGGCGATGACCTGCTTTCCGAGGTGACCGCGGGCGCCCTCGGCGAAGAGCGTGTATTTGCCGTGCAGTTCCATGCCCTGCTGGAAATTGGCGGTCGGCTCGCCGTCCTTGCCGATGCCGAGGTTGCCCGTCGCGACGCCTCTGACCGCGCCCTTCTCGTCGTAGAGCACCTCGGCCGCGGGAAAGCCGGGGAAGATCTCGACACCGAGCGCTTCGGATTGCGTCGCCAGCCACTTCACGACGTTGGCCAGGCTGACGATGTAGTAGCCGTCGTTGATGAAGCAATCGGGCAGGATCCAGGGCGGGTTGTAGAACGCGCTCTTCGCGCTGAAGATGTAGAAGCGGTCTTCGCTGACCGGGGTGTTCAGCGGCGCGCCACGTTCCTTCCAGTCCGGGAAGAGCTCGCCGAGGGCGATCGGATCCATCACAGCGCCCGACAGGATGTGCGCCCCGGCCTCGGAGCCCTTCTCGAGCACGCAGACGCTGAGCTCGCGGCCTGCCTTCGCGCCCAGCTGCTTGAGGCGGATCGCCGCCGACAGCCCGGCGGGCCCCGCTCCGACGACGACCACGTCGTACTCCATCGCCTCGCGGGGTCCGTACTTGGCCAGGATTTCTTCGGAGTTCATCGTCCCTCTCTTGGCTACACTGGCCGACGATTCTACGGAGCGTCTTCTCCCTCATGAGCTATAGCATCGATCTGTCGGGCCGCGTCGCCCTCGTCACCGGCGCTTCGAGCGGCCTCGGAGCGCAGTTCGCGCGCGTCCTCGCGCGTGCCGGCGCCGGGGTGGCACTGGCTGGCCGGCGCATCGAGCGGCTGAAGAGCCTGCGCGCCGAGATCGAGGCCGAAGGCGGAGATGCGCATGTCATCCAGCTCGACGTGACCGATCACGCCAGCATCAAATCGGCCGTCGCCCACACCGAGACGGAGATGGGAACGATCGACATCCTGATCAACAACTCGGGCGTCGCGACGACACAAAAGCTCACTGAGGTCGAGCCCGAGGACTACGACTACATCTTCGACGTCAACACCCGCGGCGCCTTCTTCGTCGCCAAGGAAGTGGGCAAGCGCATGATCGCGCGTTCCAAGGGCGCCGCACCCGGAACCTTCACCGGCGGGCGCATCGTCAACATTGCCTCCGTGGCGGGGCTCAAGGTGTTCGGCCAGATCGGCGTCTACTGCATGAGCAAGGCGGCGGTCGTGCACATGACGCGGGCCATGGCGCTCGAATGGGGGCGCTTCGGCATCAACGTCAACGCCATCTGCCCGGGCTACATCGACACCGAGATCAACCACCACCAGTGGCAGACCGAGCAGGGCAAGAAGCTGATCGACATGCTGCCGAGAAAGCGCGTCGGCGACCCGGAGGATCTCGATTCGGTGCTGATGATGCTGTGTGCGAACGAAAGCCACTTCATCAACGGCGCCGTCATCCAGGCCGACGACGGCTTCGCTCTGTGATCGGAAACAGTTGCCGATGCTGAGACCGCTTTCGCCGCTCGAGACCCGCGTCCTCGGCGTGCTCGTCGAGAAGGCGCACACCGTTCCCGACAGCTATCCGCTCTCGCTGAATTCGCTGACTCTCGGCTGCAACCAGAAGACGGCGCGCGACCCGGTGTTTTCGGCCAGCGAAGGCGAGGTGCAGACCGCCGTCGATGCGCTCAAGCAACTGTCGCTCGCCTTCGAGTCGAGCGGCTCGTGCGTCGCGCGCTACGAGCACAACATGGGCCGCGTTCTGGCGCTGCCTTCGCAATCGGTCGCCTTGCTCGTCGTGCTGATGCTGCGCGGGCCGCAGACGACGCCCGAGCTG
>DATMGW010000554.1:0-4271 GCA_035555295.1 Caldimonas sp. | reverse complement strand
AAGGCGGCTGGCCGCGACTACCGCGCCGGAACGTTCCCGTTCATGGCGAACGGGCGGGCGCGGGCGCTCGGCGACACGACCGGCATGGTGAAGGTGCTGGCCGACGCGAAGACCGACGAGATCCTCGGTGTGCACATGATCGGGCCGATGGTCTCGGAGCTGATCGCCGAGGCGGTCGTGGCGATGGAGTTCAAGGCCTCGGCCGAGGACATCGGGCGCATCTGCCATGCGCATCCGAGCCTGTCGGAAGCGACCAAGGAAGCGGCCTTGGCGGTCGACAAGCGGGCATTGAACTTCTGAGTGGGAGTCCGCCAGCTCTACGAGCAGACCCTCGCTGAACGCGGCTTCCGCTCCGACCCCGCGCAGCTGCGCGGCATCGACTCGCTCGAGCGCTGCGAGAACGAGTGGTCCGACTACAAGGCCCGCCGCAACAACGCGATCGCCAAGCTGATCGCCCGGCCGCCGATCCCGCGCGGCGTCTACCTGTGGGGCGGCGTCGGGCGCGGCAAAAGCTTCCTCATGGACTGCTTCTTCAACTCGGTTCCGCTGCAGCGCAAGACCCGGCTGCACTTCCACGAGTTCATGCGCGAGGTGCATCGTGAGCTGGCCGAGCTGCAGGGCACGAGCGATCCTCTGCAGCACCTCGGCAAGGAGATCGCCCGGCGCTTCCGCCTGATCTGCCTCGACGAGTTCCACGTCTCCGATATCACCGACGCGATGATCCTGCATCGCCTGCTCGAGTCGCTGTTCGAGAACCGCGCCAGCATCATCACGACGTCGAACTTCGCTCCCGACGGGCTCTATCCGAACGGCCTACATCGCGACCGCATCCTCCCGGCGATCGAGCTGCTGAAGGACAAGCTCGAAGTCGTCGGCGTCGACCACGGCGTCGACTACCGGCAGTCGACGCTGCAGCACCTCGCGCTCTACCACACGCCGCTCGGCGCCGACGCCGACGCGGCGATGAACGACGCCTTCGAGCGGCTTGCCGAGGCCAAGGACGAGAGCCCGATCCTGAAGATCGAGCACCGTGAGATCCGGGCCCGGCGGCGCGCCGGCGGCGTCGTCTGGTTCGACTTCAGGGAGCTGTGCGGCGGCCCGCGCTCGCAGAACGACTATCTCGAGCTGGCGACCCAGTTTCACACCCTGCTGCTGTCCGGCGTGCCGCAGATGTCGCCGCGTCTGGCCTCGGAGGCGCGCCGCTTCACCTGGCTCGTCGACGTGCTCTACGACCGTCGCGTCAATCTGATCGTGTCGGCTGCCGTCGAGCCCGAGGCGTTGTATACGGAAGGCCCGCTCGTCCAAGAGTTTCCGCGGACCGTCTCGCGCCTGCGCGAGATGCGCTCGGCGGAGTTTCTCGCCGAGGCGAAGCGCACCGTCGATACCTCGCTCACCTGATGAACAGAGACCGCTTCACGTCCGCCCATCCGCTGGCAGCAGTGCTGCTCGCGCTGCTCGTGGGCGCGGCAGGGCCGGCGCGTGGCACCGACGCCGCCGCGTCGGCGCCGCGCGACGAGCGCGCGCGAATCGCCAGCGAGCGCGCCGAGGTCGAGGCTCGATTCAGCGAGCGCGAGCGCGAGTGCCGGACCCGCTTCATCGTCACGTCGTGCGTCGACGACGCCAAGGCCGAACGACGCCGGGCACTCGACAGGCTGCGCGTGCGCCAACTCGCCGTCGACGAGGAGCGGCGCCGCGAGCGGACCGCTCAGCGCCAGGCCGAGCTTGCCGAGAAGGCCGCCGAAGATGCGCGGCGCGACCGCGAACGGGCAGCGCACATGGCAGCCAGGGCGGCCTCCGATCCTGCGTCGCAAGGTGCCGGAGGGAATCCGTTCGAGTTGCGCACGGTGACGCGCGGAGCAGCGGCATCGTCGAGTGCATCGGGCGCTGCCGCGCATCCGTTCGATGCCGGCCTGGGAGTCATGCCGCACGTCTCCGAGTCGGCTGCCGTTCGACAGGAGCGCGAAGCGAGCAGCCGTGCCGCGTTCGAGGCGCGCCAGCGCGAGGCGGCCGAACATCGCGAGGCAGCGTTGCAACGCGCGGCACGAAGAACGGCCGCCAAGCCGCCCGCGGCGCCCTTGCCGGTTCCCGCTGCGGCGTCGGCCGCGCTGCGGCGGTAGTGGTCGGCCCTCAGGCCAGCGATTCGACGCGAACCAGCGCCAGCGAGAGGTTGTCGCCCGAGCCGCGGGCACGCTGGCGCGCCTTGCCGACGAGCATCTCGGTCGCTTCGCGCGGCGGCAGCGCGTGGACGATGGCGCCGAGCTCGCGCGGCGTGAAGTAGTGCCACAGGCCGTCGCTGCACGACAGGACGCTGTCGCCGATCTCGAGCCGGTCGATGTGCTTTTGCGAGAGCGGCGGGTCCTGGAAGGTGCCCAGGCAGCCGGTCAGCAGGTTCGATTGCGGATGGTTGTTCGCTTCCTCTTCGGTGATTTGGCGCTCGTCGACCAGGCGCTGCACGTACGAGTGATCGATCGAGCGGCTGACCATCTCGGCAGCGCGGAAGTGATAGATGCGCGAATCGCCGGCGTGGACGAAATCGCATTCGCGCGTCGGGCTGATGAGAAAGGCGGCGATCGTGCTGTGCGGCTCTTCCTCCGACGTAATCGCCGTCAGCTTGATCATCAGGTGCGCCTCGAGGACGAGCTGCTTCAACGCCTCGGCCGGGTCGTCGCGGCTCGGCGAATAGCGCTCGAAGAGCTGCTGCGCGGTGAGAACGACCTGGTCGGCCGCCTTGCGGCCGCCGCTCTTGCCGCCCATGCCGTCGGCGAGCACGCCCATCACGCAGCCGGGGACGCGGCCGTGCGGAAGGATCTGGACCTGGTCCTGCTGGTAGGCGCGGTCACCCCGGTGCAGACCGGTCGTCGCGGAAAGCCTGTATCCCAAGCTCGAGGTGGCCATGACAGAAAACTATAATCGCTTTGCCCTTCATCAAAAGACCCAAAACCGCGAACTAGTCGCTGGCCTGCGGGCGTCAATGGACGACAACCTTCACTCACTGCCCAGGCGGTTGATCGAGCTGCGAATCGAGCATGCCGACCTCGACAACCTGATCGATCGGGCCGCGACCGAAGCCGGTGGCGACGAGTTGTCGCTGCGGCGCCTGAAGAAGCGGCGCCTGCGCCTGCGCGACCAGATCTCGCGCCTGGAAGCCGAGCTCGAGCCGCGGCAACCTGCATGAGCCCGGCGTCCCGTTCTTCCCTGCGCGGCTCCTCTCGCGCGGTGGGGCGGCGCCGAGCCCGCCGGGTCCGCCATTGAGTCCGCTGCAGAGCGCGGTCGTCGCCGCGCTCTCTGAGGGCGGGGCGCTCGCCACGGCCGATCCGGCGCACACCGAGCGGCAGGAGCAGCTCGAGATGGGTCTGGCCGTGGCGGCAGCGATCGATGCCCGCTCGGCCCTCGTCGTCGAAGCCGGCACCGGGGTCGGCAAGACCTATGCGTACCTCGTTCCGGCCTTGCTGTCGGGCGCGCGAACGCTGCTCAGCACGGCGACCAAGACGTTGCAGGACCAGCTCTTCCTGCGCGACCTGCCGCGCCTGCGCGCCGCCCTCGGCGTCCCGGTCACGGTCGCGCTGCTGAAGGGGCGGTCGAGCTATCTGTGCGCGCATCGCCTCGGCCTGGCGCGGACGGAAGCGACCCTGCCCGATCGCTTCGCCGTGCGCGCGCTCGCTCGCATCGAGGCCTGGGCGCAGACGACAACGGGCGGCGATCTCGCCGAGCTCGAGGGACTCGACGAGCGCAGCGCCATCATCCCGCTCGTCACTTCGTCGCGCGAGAACTGCCTCGGCAGCGAATGCCCGCAAGCCAAGTCATGCCACGTCAACAAAGCGCGGCGCGAGGCGATGGTGGCTGATCTGGTCGTGGTCAACCACCACCTCTTCTTCGCCGACGTGAGCTTGCGCGACAGCGGCGTCGCCGAGTTGCTGCCGAGCGTCGACGTCGCTGTGTTCGACGAGGCGCATCAGCTCGGCGAGGCCGGCGTGCAGTTCCTAGGCACGGTGCTCGGCAGCTCGCAGCTGATCGACTTCGCGCGCGACATGCTGGCCGTGGGCCTGCAGCAGGCACGCGGACTCCTGCCCTGGCCGGACCTCGCATCGGCCTGCGACAAGAGTGCGCGCGACCTGCGCCTGGCCGCCTGCGGGCGGCTCGCCGAGTCGCGGGCGAGCCTGAAGCTGCGCTGGTCGGAGCGCGGCGACGACGCGGCTTTCGTCGACGCGCTCCGTGCCGTCGAATCGACGTGCCGAACGGCGCGCGAAGGGCTCGATACCGTCAGCGAGCTC
>DATMGW010000553.1:0-4589 GCA_035555295.1 Caldimonas sp. | reverse complement strand
GAGCCGCTGTTCGTCTTCGCCATCATGGTCGTCGCCGCGTCGCGCCCGGTGCTCGAAGCGATCGCGGCGCTGCTGGAGTGGGCGGCTCGACGCCTGCCCCTGCGCGCCGAGCTGGTCCAGGTCTGGTCGTGCCTCTCGCTGGTGCCGCTGCTCGGCTCGCTGATCACCGAGCCGGCGGCGATGACGCTAGCCGCGCTGATGCTGGCGCCGCTCGTCTTTCGCCCCGGCATTCCCGAGCCCCTCAAGTACGGCGCGCTCGGCGTGCTCTTCGTCAACATTTCCATCGGCGGCACGCTCACTTCGTTCGCCGCACCGCCGGTCCTGATCGTCGCGTCGACGTGGAACTGGGACAGCGCCTTCATGCTGGAGCACTTCGGCTGGAAGGCAGTCGTTGCCGTGCTCGTCAACGCCACCGGTGCGGTGCTGGCGCTGCGCAAGCATCTGATCGGGGTCCTGCCGGCGGTCTCGGGGAGCGGCGCGGCCCGCGTGCCCCCGCTGGTGACGGTGATCCACTTCTCCTTTCTCGCTGCGGTCGTGCTGTTCGCGCACCACCCGGTCGTCTTTCTCGGCCTGCTTCTGCTCTTCATGGGTTTCACGCAGGCCTATGCGCGATACCAGAGCCCGCTGATCCTCAAGGAGGCGCTGCTCGTCGCCTTCTTCCTGGCCGGCCTCGTCGTCCTCGGCGGAATGCAGCAATGGTGGCTGCAGCCGATCGTCGCCGGCTTGCAGCCCACGGCGCTGTTCTTCGGCGCGCTCGGCCTGACGGCGCTGACCGACAACGCCGCGCTGACCTACCTCGGCTCGCTGATCGTCGGCATGAGCGATCCGGCGAAGTACATGCTGGTCGCCGGAGCCGTCGCCGGTGGCGGGCTCACCGTCATCGCCAATGCGCCCAATCCGGCAGGCGTTGCCCTGCTCAGAAGGGGCTTCGACGATGAATCGATCGGCGCCGGCGGTCTGCTGCTCGGCGCGCTCGCGCCGACAGCGGTCGCCGTCGTCGCCTTCCTCTTGTAGCGCAGCGCTAGTGCAGTGCCGAGGCCAGCGTCAGGCCGAACTCGCGGATGTCGGCCTCGAAAGGACGGGCATCCTCGGTCATGCAGTAGAAGGTGCCGCGCATCGTGCCGTTCGGCGTTGCCAGGCGCGTCCAGCTCGTGTACTCGTAGGACTCGCCGGGCTTGAGGACCGGCTGGTGGCCGACCACCGCCAGGCCCCGCACTTCCTCGACATGTCCGTTCGCGTCGGTGATGACCCAGCGCCGCGCGACCAGCTGCCCCGTCACGTCGCCGCTGTTCCTGACCGTGACCGTGTACGCGAAGGCGTACTGGCCGGCGTCGCGGTCCGATTGCTCGGGCAGGTGGCGAACGGCGACGCTCGTCGTGAACTCGGGTTTGGCCATGCGCCATTTTGGCAGGCCGCCGGCAGAGGAAACCGGAAAGCCTGTTTCTCGAGGTTCCCTAGAATCGTCGGCAACGACCGGCCCATGAAGACCTATCGCATCGCCCCCAGCATCCTTTCCGCGGATTTCGCCCGCCTCGGCGAGGAGGTGAAGAGCGTCATCGACGCGGGCGCCGACTGGATCCATTTCGACGTGATGGATAACCACTACGTCCCCAACCTGACGATCGGGCCGATGGTCTGCCAGGCGATCCGCCGGTATGCGATCCAGTCCGACGGGTCGAATGTGCCGATCGACGTGCACCTGATGGTCGAGCCGGTCGATGCGCTCGCCCAGGCCTTCGCGAAAGCCGGTGCCGACCTCATCAGCTTTCATCCCGAAGCGAGCCGGCACGTCGACCGGACGCTGCAGCTCATCAGGAGCGAAGGGTGCCGGGCCGGGCTCGTCCTCAACCCGGCGACGCCGCTCGACAAACTCGACTGGGTCCTCGACAAGGTCGACCTCGTCCTGATCATGAGCGTTAATCCGGGCTTCGGCGGGCAGAGCTTCATCGATTCGGCGCTGAAGAAGCTCGAGCAGGTGCGCAAACGCATCGACGCGAGCGGGCGCGACATCCGGCTCGAGGTCGACGGCGGCATCAAGGTCGACAACATCCGTGCCGCCGCCGACGCCGGCTGCGACACCTTCGTCGCCGGCAGCGCGATCTTCGGCGCGAAGAGCTACCGCTCGGTGATCGCCGAAATGCGCGAACGGCTGGCCGCCTAGTGTGTGAACAGGCCCTAGACGACCGCGGGCGCTCGCCATGAGCGGCGTCGACCACGCGCCTTCGCACACGCACCGGCACCGCCACGACGACGCCCGGGGCGCTTCGCCCGGCGCCGACCATTCGCACGGTCCGGCGCGGCATGACCGCGCCTTTGCGATCGGCATCGCCCTCAACGTCGTCTTCGTCGCCGTCGAGGCGGTCGCCGGCTGGCGCGTCGATTCGCTGGCGCTGCTCGCCGACGCCGGCCACAACCTCGGCGACGTGCTGGGCCTGGTCCTCGCCTGGGGTGGCGCCCTGGCCGGCCGGCTCGCCCCCGACGATCGCCACACCTGGGGCTGGAAGCGCGCCTCCGTGCTCGCCGCGTTCGGCAACGCGATGCTGTTGCTCGTCGCCATGGGCTCGCTCGTCTGGGCCGCGGTCCTGCGCCTGCAGGCGCCGCAGGCGACGCAGCCGGGAACGGTGATGGTCGTGGCCGCGATCGGCATCGTCGTCAACCTAGGCACCGCACTGCTCTTCCTGCGCGGCCGCCACGACGACCTCAACATCCGCGGTGCCTTCCTGCACATGGCGGCAGACGCGGCGGTGTCGGCGGGCGTCGTCGTCGCCGGCGCCTTCGTCCTGTGGCAGGGGTGGCTGTGGGTCGATCCGGCGGCGAGCCTCGTCATCGCCGCCGTCATCCTGATCGGCACCTGGCAGCTGTTCGCCGATTCGCTGCACCTGATGTTCGACGGCGTCCCCCGATCGATCGACCTCGACGCCGTCCGCCACGAGCTCGAGGCGCTGCCCGGGGTCGATTGCGTCCACGACCTGCATGTCTGGGCGATGGGAACGACCGAGGTCGTCCTCACGGCGCATGTCGTCATGCCTGCGGGCCATCCCGACGACGCGTTCTTCCGCGCCGCGGCAGCGCGCATGAAGGAGCGCTTCGCGATCGGCCACGTCACCCTGCAGGCATCGACCGAACCCGTGATGCCGGCTTGTGGCGGGCCGAAGGCGCCCTCAGCTTTGCCCGGCGGGCTGGCGCCTCCGGCGTCTCGCGGCATCGAACGGCGATGAAATACAAGGACTACTACGAGACCCTCGGCGTGCCGCGCACGGCGACGCAGGACGACATCAAGCAGTCGTTTCGCAAGCTCGCGCGCAAGTACCACCCCGACGTCAGCAAGCTGGCCGATGCCGAGGCGCGCTTCAAGGAGATCAACGAAGCCAACGAGGTGCTGAAGGACCCGGAAAAACGCGCCGCCTACGACCAGATGGGCAGCAACTGGAAGGCAGGCCAGGAGTTCTCTCCGCCGCCGAACTGGGACGCCGGCTTCGAGTTTCGCGGCGGCGACGCGCAAGACGGCTTCGGTGCCGGCAGCCCGTTCGGCGAAGGCTTCGACGCCAGCGACTTCTTCGAGTCGCTGTTCGGCCGTGGCGCGCGTGGCGGCGGCGGCGCGCGGCGCAGCGCCAATGTGCAGGGCGACGACCACCACGCCAAGGTGCTGATCGACATGGAAGACGCCTACCGCGGCGCCGAGCGCAGCATCTCGCTGCGCGTTCCCAAGGTCGGCGCCGACGGCCACGTCGTGCTCGAGGAGCGCCGCCTCGACGTGCACATCCCGCGCGGGATCCGCGCCGGGCAGCATCTGCGCCTGGCCGGGCAAGGCGCGCCCGGCGCCGGCAACGCACCGGCCGGCGATCTCTATCTCGAGATCGCCTTCAACGCTCATCAGCGCTTTCGTCTCGACGGCGCCGACGTCTACGTCGACCTGCAGCTCGCGCCGTGGGAAGCGGCGCTCGGCGCGACCGTCGACGCGCCGACGCCCGAAGGCACGGTGCAGCTGACGATTCCCAAGGGCTCGGCAGCGGGCAGGAAGCTCAGGCTGAAGGGCCGCGGCCTGCCCGCCGCCAAGGCCGGCGGCGCGGCAGGGGACCTGTACGCGGTGCTCACGATCGCCTTGCCGGCCGCCGATTCCGACCAGGCGCGCGACGCCTACGCCGCACTGGCCAAGGCGTTTCCCGGCTTCGATCCGCGCTTGCTCCGTGGAGGCTGACCCATGAACGACACGAAATCCTCGTCCCTGCGCGGCAGCGTCGTCGAAGACGAAGTGACCTTGACGACGGTCGAGCTCTGCCGCGCCTGCAACGCGAGCGAGTCGCACATCGAGCTCTGGGTCAGCGAGGGCGTGCTGCAGCCGAGCGGTGCGTCGCCCGACGAGTGGCGCTTCGGCGGACGCTCGCTGGCGCGCATGCGCGTCGCCACCCGCCTGGCGCGCGACCTCGAGATCAACTCGCCCGGCGTGGCGCTCGCGCTCGACCTGCTGGACGAGATCGAGTCGCTCGAGGCGAAGCTGCGCCGGGTATCGGCACGCCCGCCTCGGCCTTGACTTCCTTCAGGACGACGCTCGAGCGGATGTGCGTGACGCCGGGCAGGCGAAACGCCGT